>NZ_JBGBPR010000045.1:0-19287 GCF_041106275.1 Neobacillus sp. BF23-41 | reverse complement strand
GGTCTACTACAATGGATTATCTGATTTTTTCCGAGACTGATGTATCAGAACAATTAAGTAAATTAACCAAAAAGAATTTGGACATTTACAAAATGTTTCATTTAAATAAGGTTCCTCATTTAACCATTGGTCCTGATGGTCAATGGCTAAATATAGTTGAGTATTGAGTAGTTTCTTCTTCAACTAAAAGGGTGCTTTACTTCAATAGTAGTAAGGCATTTTCTAATTCAAGTAACTTAGCAGGTTAGTGGAATAACACAAATGGGTGATTATGGTATAATTGGATATTGAGGGGGTGTCTAAATGAGGATAGTTCTCCAAGCATTTTTTTGCTCTTAAAACGAGCCTTTATAAACCTGATATTGCAAGTGAGTGGGATAAAATAGATACACTTCAAAATGAAGTAGCGTTTGGTATGGTCATTTCTCCTGTTCTTTCTCTATTAACATTTATAGGAGTGGCTGTTATTTGCGGAATTATTATATTTTTGTATAAAAGATTGTTGAACTCCCATGAAAATAAAAACTGAAAAAGGGCATGAAAAAATAGACCCAGAAAAACCAGTTTTTAAAAAAAGGCTGAGCCTCTTGAAGGATTGTATATAGAATTGGCCGGTAAATCGACTTGTGAAACCTTTCTACTTAAAATGAAATCAGGTAAAGCTGGCGCAACAACCAGAAAAAGGATTAATCTCCCATGAGTGCTACCCCTAAAGGGTGCGACAGTCGGTGGTACACCGTGGTCGTTGGAGTCAGACTAACGGATGGGCTCAAAGGCACTATAGTTCAAAGACCTTCTTCGCCAGCATTAAAACAGTATAGACGGTCTTAGCCATTTTCATTCTCTGTGGTGCAGCGCTGATTTTGCGCTGCATGGATGGCTAACGGGTGAGATGCTTCAATAATGAAGGTTCCCTTGTTTGTTATATAAATAAAGCAGCAGGTTTATTTAGTAACAAGGGCTTGAATTCCGTGTTAGAACTTTATTATTAGATATTTTATATAGTGGGGATAATACCAATTCAATTAAAGAAATTTTGCATGTTGACAAAAAAGGGGGCAATACAAGATGAGTGAAGCAATCAATTTACATAGAAGTGCAATAAACATGTTGATGGCGACAAGCCGGACCTTCTTTATTCCTATTAGTCATCTACCGTCAGGATTACAAGAAGCTGTTACATCTGCTTACTTATGCATGAGAGCTATTGACGAGATTGAAGACCACCCCCAACTCCAATTGGATTCCAAACATAATCTATTACATTCGATCAGCTCGCTCTTGAAAAAACCCTTCAATAATAAGGAGTTAATGGCTTTATTTCACCCATACCACTCCCTCCTACCGGAGGTTACCTTACGATTTGGAGATTGGATAAATCTTTGTCCACCGACAATTGTAGAGAATATTTCGAATGCCACATCTACTATGGCGAAGGGGATGGCAGACTGGGCTTTAAAAGAGTGGCGGATTAAGAATGAAGAAGATTTGAATGAATACACATTCTACGTTGCAGGTTTGGTTGGAGTTATGCTCTCTGATATTTGGAAGTGGTATGATGCTGTTGAAACGGACAAGGAACTATCTATAGCCTTTGGTCGTGGCTTACAGTCTATCAATATTCTTCGCAATCGTTCTGAGGATTTAGAACGCGGTGTTGATTTCTTTCCCGATGGATGGGAGTTAGAAGATATGTTTATGTACGCCCGACGTAACCTAGCATTGGCTGACGTTTATTTAGAGGATATTAAACCCGGTCCGATCCTTAATTTTTGTAAAATCCCGATAGCACTTGCTCATGGTACACTTGATGCTTTAACAGAAGGGAAGGAAAAAATGAGTAGAGCTGCCGTAACTCAAATTGTTAGTAAAGTAATAAATAGAAAATAAGATTCTACAATATATATTTTTATCTGTGTCCTTTTTATTTTGACTAACGGATAGATGGAAGAACCCCTCAAATGGAAAAACGAAAGAAACTTTTGAGGAATATTCTAAGTTAATAATTTAACAAATATCCTTTTCAATTTAAAAATTTTTCCCTTGTTAGACTAAAGGGTGCTTTCCTTAAGAAATGGCTGCCAAAAACGGTAGCCTTTTTCTTATTGAGCTAACGGAGCAGCTTAGTTGAGGAAGGAATTGTTCATTAACGTCGTATTTGACACAAATTGCGAAAAAAATGAACTGTACTATGAAGACAGTTCAATTAATAAGTATTTTATTTTTTAAGTGGGGAAATGACATTGTTATAAAAAAATCTTTCCCATTTAGCCAACAAACCGTTTCCATTTTCACCACGTTGTATTTTAATTTCGTGGTTCTTATGAAATTTTGCTATTCGTTTATTATGTTCTTTTTGCCATTGATGGAGAGCAACTTGTTTCATTTTTATTTCTCCTCTCGTTTAATACCCTAATTATATAGGTCTGGTTGAAAATTACAAAGTAAATTTTGACTTAAACTGTGTAACAGCGAAATGGAGCCCAATAGGGAAAAACAGGTATTGATCCTGGACTTAAATAATATTTGGAATGTCCAATTATATAGTAATTATAAGGGGGGCTACCCATAATAGGCAGACCCCAGTTTCCAAAAAGGGGAGCAGGAAAGCCTTGTTATATGACACTATCCGTACCGGTAATAACAACAGGCATTAGATCACAACTTTCTAAGGATTTTATATATTTTATGACTTTAAAAAATTACGGGTGATTGTTTTTTGAGTCCCTAGGTAGCTATTAATAAAGGGGCTTTTACTACGCAGTTCGAACAAAATGTGTAAAAAAAGTTGCTTGTTAATTTAACCAGGTGCAAGGTATACATTGGGATAGCTGTAGTGATCCCTTTTTTATTGCACTAACGATGCAGGATAGTTGAATAAGAAGATGCATTTTATTTAGCAAAAGAGGACACGTTATATATAAGTTAATACTGAAAGGACTTATAAAATGGATAAAGTGGTTATTTGGTCTATATTTATTATTCCTTGGCTTTCTTTGATCTTTTTAGACCGTTCAGCAATTCGAAGATATATGCCTGTTGCTCTATTTGCCACAGTGCTCAACACAATATTGGCACAAATGGCTTGGACATATAACTGGTGGAAATTTAAAGAGACTCTTTTTAGCTGGGACAAAATAGCACCATTATTTACTGTATATAGCATATTCTTAGTTGGGACAATATGGATATTTTATTTTACATTTCGTAAATTTTGGATATATATTATTGTTAATTTAATAATCGATCTCTTCTACGGGATAGGTCTTACTAAAATGTTAAACAAGCTAGAGATAAGAGAAACTGGTAGTTTCTCTCCACTCATAAATCTTTTGACAATGACAATACTAGCCGTCATTCTATATCTTTATCAGTTATGGCAGGAAGATATTTATGATCAGGAAAAAGTTAAGTAAAATTCATTAGATTCCTTTTATAAAGAAGGACTTTTCTTCAACTACCGGGGTGCTTATATATAACAAAGGGTTGCGGTAAGCAGCTCTTTTTTCTTGTTCCACTAACGAAGCAGGTTAGTTGAACAATGATGTAAGTTACATGTTTGAAGCAAATGAGGACAAAAAAGAAAAACCGTTCAGTTGTCTGAACGGAGAAAGTTGAATTAGGAGTGTTAATAAATGAAATTTAAATCCCTGTTTTAACGCCAAAACCTAGTAAAATTAAGCCAGTTGATTTTTGGAATACTTTCTGGAATTTGGAGTTATTCAACCATTTTTTTGCGTAATCAATTACATAAACAAGGGTTAGAAACCACAATACAGCAAGTAAAGTAAGGATTGATGCTAACACAATCAATTGCTGATTTACATTTCCGTTCAAATCGATAAATTGAGGCATGACAGTTATATAAACTAAAACAGTCTTTGGATTAAGAACATTACTAAGTAATGCTTGCATAAAGGACTCTTTATTATGCCGACTTGAAGAATTGGTAGGTGCATTCGCTTGTGCTTGAATTTCCTCTAAAGAAAACACACTTTTAGCAAAAAAACTTTTTATACCCAAATAAATTAAGTAAGCGGCCCCCAAATATTTGATTGTACTAAAAAGAATTACAGACTTTGCAATGACAACAGATAATCCAAGAATAGCAATAAGAGTCCAAAAAGAAAGTCCCGTTACCATTCCGAGAACCGTATAACGTCCAGCTTTTGGACCATATCTGAGCGTGTTTTTCACCAGGAGCATAGTATCTGCTCCTGGTATAACAACCATCATTGCAGCAATTGAAATGTATGTTAGTAAGCTATCCATGTTGTTTCTCCCTTTCCTCTCGAATAGTGACTACCAAAGTAACTACTTATTTGAGTATATCAGAAGCATTTGGAAATAATCAACAGATTTTGATAAAATATTAGTTACTAAGGTAGCGACTAATATTATGTTGGAGGGTTTATGAAAGAAATCATTTTTGAAACATTAAAGAATCTAAATTTTACCGAATATGAAGCGAAAGCGTATCTTACCTTATTGGAGGAATCTCCATTAACTGGATATGCAGTAGCGAAAAATTCTGGTGTACCACGTTCAAGAATATATGAAGTTCTAGATAGTCTCGCCATACGAGGAGATATTCTGGTTAGTCCTGGAAACACGCCACAGTATACTCCTGTTCCTGCAAAGGAGCTAATTAAAAACCGCCGAAGGGAAGCAGAAGAGAATTTTGAACTGGCAGAAAAATCATTAGCGGAGTTCGAACGTTCTGCAAATGACCGTGAAAATATCTGGAATATCACGGGACGTAATGAAATACTCGATAAGGTAAAAGATTGTATATTATCTGCAAAAAAAAGAATTCTCTTAGAGGTTTGGAAAGAGGAATTCGAAGAATTGGAGTCTGAACTAAGGCAGGCAGCAAAAAGAGGGGTCAACGTAACAATTATTGCTTATGGGGAAATCGCCTCTGATTTTCCTAATGTTTACCTTCATTATATGGGTCATGAAATTACAGAAGAGTATGGTGGACGATGGATTGTTATTAGTGCAGATGATTCAGAAGTAGTAGCAGGTATAGTATCGCTGGGGAAAGATAGCCGTGCAGCATGGACAAGGCATGTAGGTTTAGTCATGCCAATTACAGAAGTCATGATTCATGATTTGTATCTCATGGAAATTATGGAGAAACATAGAGAACTTTTAGAGGAAAGTTTTGGGGAAAACCTCGTGAATTTACGCCATAAATTCTCAATTCACCCAGATTTTAAAAAACATTATGTAAAATAAATTTGTACTATTGTCTGTTTTATACAACATAAGAAGAACAACTTTCTTCATAGCAAATAGGCTGTTCTTGTTCAACTAACGGGTGCGATTGTTCAATTAGAGCAGTCGCTTTTCTTTTTTCACTAACGGTTCTTGGTAGATTAGATTAAGGAGAAATCATCATAAGGTTTATTTCTACGTATCTGTATTTATCTTTATGTTCGCGAATATTAATTTACAGGGATAGGTTTCATGAAATTCGGTGGTTAGGAGGGATCGAATTGGATGTAATCGGAAAAAGCGTCATACGTAAAGAGGCGTGGGATAAAGTGACGGGCCGGGCGAAATACACAGATGATTACCAATCGATCGGGATGCTTTCTTGTAAAAAGGTCATCAGTCCATATGGGCACGCTAGGATTACTTCGGTTGAAACGACTGAAGCGTTAAAAATACCTGGAGTTAGGGCGATTATCGCAGGAAAAAATTTTCCTCTCACAGGTGAGGCGATTCGCGATCGCCCACCAATTGCTGTTGATAAAGTACGTTATCACGGAGAAGTAGTTGCATTAGTTGTCGCAGATACTCCAGATCAGGCTATGAAAGCAGCCTCACTGGTTAACGTGTCCTATGAATTATTGCCTGTAGTAAATTCACCAACACAAGCCTTCCAAAGGGATGCTCCCCTCGTCCATGAACATTTAGGCGAATATAAAAAGGAGGAAGATTCAGGTCCGGATCAGGGAACAAACATCGCTCACCTTACGAAAATTAGAAAGGGCAATATGGATAAAGGATGGGCTGACAGTGAAATAACAGTAGAAGCAAGTTATTCCTTTGCGCCTTCCGACCATGCCGCAATGGAAACAAGATGTTCAACTTGTGAGATTTTACCAGATGGAACAATCAATATAACGACTTCTTCTCAGGCACCTTTTATGGTCAAAACACTTATATCTGATTACTTTGGTGAGGATATAGGGAAAATTGTGGTTCACACGCCGTTCGTTGGAGGAGCCTACGGTGGAAAGGCACCCGTTCAGCTTGAAATACTTGCCTACTTAGCATCGAAGGCTGTTGGTGGCAGACCTGTAAAGGTTTTCAATACCCGTGAAGAGGATATCATTACATCTCCATGTCACATTGGCTTGGATGCAACAGTTAAAATTGGGACCGACCGTAAAGGGAAAATTAAAGTGATGGAAATCCTTTATTTGTGGGATGGGGGTGCCTATTCCGATAAAGCGATTGATGTAACGAGATCAGGTGCAGTCGACTGTACAGGTCCCTACAATGTTGAGAATGTTTGGTGTGATTCGTACTGTATGTATACCAATCATCCTTATGCATCCCCATTTAGAGGATTTTCTCATTCCGAGCTTTCCTTTGTGATTGAAAGAACAATGGACTTACTTTCTCAAAAACTGCAGATGGATCCGCTTGAGCTCCGTTATATAAATGCCATTAGGCCGGGAAATACGACTCCGACAAGGGTTCTTTTAAATAAAAGCAATTTAGGAAACTTACCACAATGTATTGAGAGAGTAAAAGAGTTAATCAAGTGGGACGAAGATCCAATTAAAGTGATAGATGAACGTTTTGTTAGAGTAAAAGGCGTTAGCTGCAGCTGGAAAACGTCTACGATTGATACTAACGCTCCTTCAGGCGTTATATTAACATTTAATCGGGATGGAAGTATCAATTTAATGTCAGGTATTATCGAAATTGGAACAGGAACCAAAACTGTGCTTGCTCAAATACTTGCTGAGAGACTAAAAATGGATATCGATGAAATTCATGTTCGAATGGAAGTGGATACTCAGACAACGCCAGAACATTTTAAGACCGTTGCTAGTAGGGGAACATTTATGGCAGGTAGGGCTACCTTAAATGCCGCAGACGATGTGATTAAGCAATTAAAAGAAGTGGCTTCATGTGTGTTAAGAGCACCTAAGGAAGATCTTGAAGTGGCGAATAGTCGGGTGTTTTTAAGAGATGATCCATCCATTGGGCTCCATTTTAAAGAAATTGGCTATGGTTATAAGTATCCAAATGGTAACGCTATTGGTGGTCAAATCATTGGCAGAGGAAATTATATATTACGTCATTTAACTCACTTGGATCCTGAAACTGGAGCAGGCAAGCCTGGACCGGAATGGTCTGTTGCAGCATATGGTGTAGAGGTAGAATTCGATCGTAAAGATTATACTTATCGACTTGTACATGCGGCGACGGTGGTGGACGCTGGCAGGGTGATGAATAAAAAAGCAGCATTAGGTCAGGTTATGGGGGCAATGAGCATGGGGTTAGCCTTCGCTGGGAGGGAAACATTTTATTTTGATAAGTTAGGGAGGGTTTTGAATCCACAGCTTCGGACCTACCGCCCGCTCCGCTATGGAGAGAATCCTAATTACTTGGTTGATTTTGTTGAAAATCCACAGATTGATGCACCATATGGAGCTCGTGGAATAGGAGAACTAGGGTTAATGGGAATGCCTGGGGCCCTCGGGAATGCATTGTCCTTGGCCGCTGGTGTTTCGCTTCATAATCTTCCATTAATTCCAGAATTGATTTGGAAAGCAAAGGAGAATAAATAAAGTATATCCGATGGAAAGGTGTTCAGTATCATATGAAGGTCTTCATATAAAATAAAGTAAAGGGTGCTTTCCTTAAAGAACTGGCTGCCCAAAAAGCAGCCTTAGTTCAGGAAAGTTGTGAATAATATTAGCATAAAAACTCTCACATTTTTTTGTGGCGAGTTTTTGCATTTTTATATACCAATAGCTATCTCAAAAAGTTTGTCATTTAAACTTTAAATAAAAAAAAGCACATCAAAAATCAAACATTTTATCGTTCTAATAATAGAAGATATGAGGACTTCAAGCGTGTAACGGTGTTAAGGGTAAATTTCCCTATCCAGGGTGATACTACTTTTATGTGAATAATATAATTACATTGGAGGAAATTAGAATGCCAAAAATTAATAGAGTAGCCTTGATTGGAACTGGTTCTGTAGGTTCAAGTTATGCCTTTGCATTAATCAATCAAGGAATTGTCGATGAACTTATTCTAATTGACATTAATTCAGAAAAAGCTGAAGCAGATGCAACTGATATGAATCATGGGATGATAGCTGCACCACATCCTACAGATGTTAAATACGGAACATATAATGATTGCCATAACGTTGATTTAGTTGTAATTTGTGCAGGTGTTGCTCAAAAGAAAGGGGAAACACGTTTAGACCTTGTTGATAAAAACTTAAAAATCTTCAAAGGGATTGTTGACAGTGTGATGGAAAGCGGGTTTGATGGAATCTTCTTGGTTGCAACAAATCCTGTTGATATTCTTTCTTATGCTGTTTGGAAATACAGTGGGCTGCCTAAAGAAAGAGTTATCGGTTCTGGAACAATTCTTGACACAGCTCGATTACGTTACAACCTCGGACAATACTTTAATGTATCACCTAACAATGTTCATGCTTATATCATTGGAGAACATGGTGACAGTGAATTACCTGTTTATAGTACAGCCAGTGTAGCAAACACAAATATTCTTAAATTGATCGATAATAACAATGAATATTCATTTGAAGACTTAGATGCAATCTTTATTGATACAAGAGATGCAGCATACAAAATTATTGAAGGGAAAGGGGCAACATATTACGGAATAGCTATGGGGTTATTACGTATTACTAAAGCAATTTTTCGAAATGAAAATGCCATACTTCCTGTTTCAGCCTACTTAGATGGTCAATATGCTACTAAAGATGTTTACATAGGTATACCGTGTGTGGTAAATAGAGAAGGTATTCAAAGCATTATTGAACTGGAACTAAGTAATAAAGAAAAAACACTATTCAATAACAGTGTTAAAACATTGAAAGGAGAGATTCTAGCCAAATACTTTGATATACAACTTTAATAATGGAACAAGAAAAGTATGAGTTTCAAGTTACTGTATGGTAAGATCTAGCTGTTTTTTGAAAATTGAACTATAACTCCTCTTCTTCCTAATATAATTATAACATATAAAAAATGGTCAATATAGACTGTTTATTCTAATTTACTACTGCTAAAATGCAATAGAACTTGAATTAGATTTGTTGAGTGGGATAAATATATCAAAGAAACCAAAAGAAATATAATGGGTAGGAGAGATGTAGAATGAGTTCTTTGGTTCTCGGTTTTCAGGAAATGGAAAAAACACAGCTTTTGCTCGTTGGCGGAAAAGGGTTAAATTTAGGGGAATTATCAAAAATTCAAGGAATACAAGTACCAGAAGGATTTTGTGTTACAACAGTGGGATATCAAAAAGCCATCGAACAAAACGAAACGTTTCAAGCTTTGTTGGATCAACTAACAAAGCTAAAATTAGAGGACCGAGATCAGATTGGTGAAATCAGCTGGAAGATTCGACAAATCATTATGGAAGTAGAAATTCCTTCCGATGTTGTGAAAGCAGTTACTCACTATCTCTCCCAGTTTGGCGAGGAACATGCTTATGCAGTGCGTTCTAGTGCGACTGCTGAAGATTTACCACATGCCTCTTTTGCTGGTCAACAAGACACCTATTTAAATATCATCGGCAAAGAAGCAATCTTGCAGCATATCAGCAAATGTTGGGCTTCCCTATTTACGGATCGCGCGGTAATCTACCGTATGCAAAATGGATTTGACCACAGTCAAGTTTATTTATCCGTTGTTGTTCAAAGGATGGTTTTCCCACAGGCTTCAGGGATTTTATTTACCGCTGATCCAGTTACTTCCAACCGAAAGTTGCTATCAATCGATGCCAGTTTTGGACTTGGAGAAGCACTGGTCTCTGGCTTGGTATCTGCCGATTGTTATAAAGTACAGGAAGGGGAAATCGTCGATAAGAGGATAGCAACAAAAAAATTGGCTATCTATGGGCGAAAAAAAGGCGGAACAGAGACACAACAGATCGATACTGATCAGCAAAAGACTCAAACACTTACTGAACAACAAATTTTACAACTGGCACGCATCGGAAGACAGATCGAAGCTTATTTTGGTTGCCCACAAGATATCGAATGGTGTTTGGTTGATGATACATTTTATATTGTCCAGAGTCGTCCAATCACTACTTTATACCCCATCCCTGAAGCGAATGATCAAGAAAATCACGTCTATGTATCTGTTGGTCATCAACAAATGATGACCGACCCCATGAAACCATTGGGATTGTCTTTTTTCCAGTTAACAGCTAAACCACCCATGTATGCAGCTGGTGGAAGGTTGTTTGTTGATGTTACACATATGCTGGCTTCACTTGACAGCAGAAAAATGTTATTAGATGCCATGGGACAACACGATCCGCTCATGAAAGACGCACTCATTACCATAATAGAGCGAGGAGATTTCATAAAATCTTTACCAAATGATAAGCAAGAACAGAGTTCCGGTAAAAGCAATAAAAGTGTGTCGTCTGCGTATTCTCAAGCACAAATCGAAAACGACCCGACAATCGTTTCTGATTTGATTAAGAGTAGTCAAACATCCATAGAAAAGTTAAAACAAAACATCCAAACGAAATCAGGATCAGATTTATTTGATTTTATTCTAGAAGATATCCAGCAATTAAAGAAGATTTTATTTGACCCACAAAGTTCAGCTGTATTTATGGCTGCTATAAATGCTTCATCATGGATCAATGAAAAAATGAACAAGTGGTTAGGTGAAAAAAACGTAGCAGACACGCTTTCTCAATCTGTACCAAACAATATTACTTCGGAAATGGGTCTGGCGCTATTGGATGTGGCAGATGTGATTCGTCCTTATCCAGAAGTAATTGATTATTTACAACATGTAAAAGATGATAACTTTTTGGATGAACTGGTTAAGTTTGATGGTGGACAGGAAACCCATGAAGCTATCTATGCTTATCTCAACAAATACGGAATGCGATGCAGCGGAGAAATCGATATTACTAAAACTCGTTGGAGCGAAAAACCAATAACACTTGTCCCTTTGATTCTCAGTAACATCAAAAACTTTGAGCCTAATGCCGGCAATCGGAAATTTGAGCAAGGGCGACAGGAAGCTTTGAAAAAAGAACAAGAGTTATTAGATCGATTGAAGCAATTGCCGGATGGTGAACAAAAGGCCAAAGAGACAAAACGAATGATCGATCTAATCCGGAATTTCATCGGTTATCGTGAATATCCAAAATATGGCATGATTAATCGCTACTTCGTTTATAAGCAGGCGTTACTGAAGGAAGCCGAACAACTCTTACAAGCCAACGTTATTCATAAAAAAGAAGATATATACTATCTCACTTTTGAAGAACTTCACGAAGTCGTACGCACAAATAAACTGGATTACCAGATCATCAGCAAACGAAAAGATGAGGACAAATTATATGAAAAACTAAATCCCCCACGTGTTATCACGTCTGATGGTGAAATCATTGCAGGTGAGTACAAACGAGAAAATCTCCCAGCCAAAGCTTTTGTAGGTCTACCTGTTTCTTCTGGAGTTATAGAGGGAAGAGCACGTGTCATCTTAAACATGGAAGATGCTGATTTAGAAGATGGAGATATATTAGTCACCGCATTTACTGACCCTAGCTGGACACCATTGTTTGTATCCATAAAAGGCCTAGTCACCGAAGTTGGTGGACTGATGACACATGGAGCAGTTATCGCACGTGAATATGGCTTACCAGCAGTTGTTGGGGTGGAAAATGCCACCAAACTGATAAGAGACGGGCAACGAATTCGCGTGCATGGAACAGAAGGGTATATCGAAATAATGTAATTGCTGAATACCTTACAGTTATGAAGAATGATGTATAGAAATTCTTATCTTTTGTTATAGAATAATAATTTTTATGTTTGAAGGTTTTTTGTTCAACTAATGGGTGCGATACTTCAAGATGAAGGTCGCTTTTTTCTTTTTCCACAGAATATATTGTGAATTGTTGTACTTAATGTAACGTAGCAGGATAATTGAATAAGAGTATGTTTTACTTTGAATATTGATTAATGGTTAGGAAGTGGTCTGAATTTTTAATGCAATTGTTTTGTTTATTCTTGCAGGAATAGCTGAAATTGGCGGAGGTTATTTAATTTGGTTATGGTTAAGAGAAAGTAAGCCGGTTTATTGGGGAATAAGTGGAGGGATAGCATTAGCTTTATACGGTATAATAGCTACATTTCAGACCTTCCCTTCATTCGGTAGAGTTTATGCTGCGTATGGTGGAGTTTTTATTGTGCTATCTGTTTTATGGGGATGGGGCATAGATAAAAAAACACCTGATTTATATGATTGGGTGGGTGCAGGAATATGTTTAATTGGTGCTTCGGTAATCTTGTTTGCACCACGTCAATAAATTTCTTATTAAAGTAACAGTGCAAGAGTTGAAGATTAGCTGCCATAATAGTGGCTTAAAAAGTCAATATGCATTTAATTAAAATTAAACAATAGCGTCAAGCAACATAGCATCCCAAGTAAAATAAATCTTAAAGGAGATAGAGATATTATGGAATTCTGGGAATCAAGTTTTATAGAAAAACAAACGATGTGGGGATTTGAACCTACAGACTCCGCAATCTTAACAAAGGACTTTTTCCTTGAAAGGAATGTTAAGGACATACTGGTACCAGGTATTGGATATGGTAGAAATGCAAAGGTTTTTATTGACAATGGAATAAATGTTACAGGTATTGAGATTTCAAAAACAGCGATTGATTTGGCGAGGCAAAATGGGCTTGATATTAGTATTTTTCATGGTTCAGTGACTGACATGCCTTTTGATAACAAACTTTATGATGGTATATTTTGTTATGCACTTATTCACTTATTGAATAATCGTGAGAGAGATAAGTTTATTAATGATTGCTATAATCAGTTAAAGCCAAATGGATATATGATTTTTACAACTGTTTCAAAAAAAGCCCCAATGTTTGGTAAGGGCAAACAATTGGATAAAGACTATTTCGAGATAATGGAAGGCGTAAAAATGTTTTTTTATGATTCTGACTCCATAAAACAAGAATTTGGAAAATATGGACTTGTAGAGTTTTCAGAAATTGACGAGCCAAGTAAGAATATGAAAAATAAATCTCCAATAAAATTTATAATTGTAAAATGTAAGAAAGAAATATAAAGATAATCATAAAAAAATTTAAAATAGTGAATTGTTAGGAGATAGGATGTGGATATGTTAACGGCTGCTTTCCTTAAATTAAAGGAAGCCTTTTTTTATGTAACAATCGGGGCAGCATTCCTGTAATAAATGAGTGGAAAAAGAACAAGTTTGTGAATAAATCTACTTAGACTAACATAAATCTTAGTTGGGCGAATACATAAAAATGCTTCACACAGCATTTTGCTCCCCCTTGAATTTAAAGTATTCTGCTCGTTAGTACAAGAAGTGATTGTTCTTACCGAAGAATCGCCCTGTTAAATGAATACCTATACTACTCACTAAATTCTTTATATTCATCAATGTAGAAAGCTACATAACCACAATTTGAACAAACGGCTGTTCAGCCACGTGTAAAGCCTTTTGGAATTGCCAAGCATACATGGCTGAAGCACCAATGTATCTTGCTTTTCCACCCTTCACTACGTCATGTAATGCTTCCATCGTTTCTTCAATAGCGGTATTGTAATCCCAACGATGGATGATATAAAGATCGACATAATCCGTTTCCAACCTCTTAAGACTATTATCGATTTCACTCATAATTGCTTTTCGGGAAAGACCAGAACCATTTGGACCTTTATGCATTTGTCCGTGAACTTTAGTTGCTATTACAACCTCATCACGATTCGCATTTTCCTTTAGTGCTCGTCCAAGATATTCCTCACTTGTACCAAGTGAGTAAACATTTGCAGTATCAAAAAAATTAAACCCTAACTCGAGAGCTTTTTTTATAACGGGACGAGAGTTCTCTTCGTTAAGTACCCATTGGTGAAGCCATTTGTTAGCGTCCCCAAAACCCATACATCCAAGACAATATCGAGATACGTCTAATCCTGTATTACCAAGTTTCACATACTCCATTTGATTGTTCCTCTCTTGGGTTTATCAACCACGTTTATGTGACCTATTTTCAAATAATTATGTCATAAAAAATTAATAACCCCATATCACATTCCTACCAAGTTTTTTCCTAATCCTCTCAAACTCTCTTACCCGATCAATTGATTATCATTTTATATCAATTTCAAATCATAATTTATTAAACGATTCATCATCGACAGGTTCTAACCAATCCGTTTGTCCTGGTGTAATCGCTAAGTGTACAGACCAACTGTCTTTTGTTGCACCATGCCAGTGTTTTACATTTGGTGGAATATTCACGACATCTCCCATTTTGAGTAATTGAGTTGGTTTACCTTCTTCTTGAAACCAACCCTCACCACCAGTAACTAACAATACTTGACCAACCTTATATGAGTGCCAGTTATTTCGAGCTCCTGGAGCAAAGGTTACATTCCCGATTGGTGCATTTAGTGGTGTTGCATCGGTATAGACCATCTGTAAGTAAGCATCTCCAATAAAGTTTGCTTCAACTTTTTGTCCCAATGGAAAGATTGTACTATTTCTTAACTCTTCATTAGTGGTAGCGGACTCCTTTATTTAACTATGCCTTCACGAAGCCAAAATGATCTAAACTCATTTCAATTACCCGTAAATCCAATTGCAAGGGTTATGAAATCCTGCGAATAAGTGAGCATTCGAGAGATATTCGTATCAAACTGAGGGAGTTGAATAAGGATTCAATACCAAGATAGATATATTCCAACAAAAGATCAAAATGTGTTATTGTTAAATATGATTTGTCTAGGGTAGAAACATGAGAAAGGTGTGCAGAAGTGTGAACAAAAGAATATTTTTGATTTTATTTACTGTGATTTTAATATCTGTATTTGTGGGTTGCGGAAAAATCACTGAACATACTTCGTCAAAAAAAGTGCAATCCCCAACGAGCACGGCTTCAAAGACTGTTGAAGCCAATAAGAGTACATATGCCAATGACACAGAAAAACCAACGAGTGATAGTGAACCCAACAAAAATGTTCCTGCATCTAGCACTTTAAAGGCAACAGGTACAACGGACGGATTTGATTACAGCAAATATACCCTAATTGTAGTAAACGGCGGGGATATGTCAGGATATAGACAGCCGAATGTCAAAGTAGATGTCGGATTTGGAGAACGGGAATATTGGGCGTATACAAATGAATACGGTCAGCTAATTCGTGTTGAGGCGAAAAATATAACACTTCAAAATCCGAATACTGATCATGTTTTATTGTCTGGGAGATACTATTCTGATGAAGCAAATGTTCCTGGTACAGAGAGTCCAACCTTGGATAAAGGGCATGTAATTGCTGACTCGCTTGGGGGAGTATCAAACGCATATAACATTACACCTCAAGACAGCATTCTCAATAGGCACGGCGATCAAGCTTATATGGAAAAAGTGATTCGAGATGCAGGAGGTTGTACAGATTTCGTAGCAGTGATTCAATATCCAAATACTCAGACGCAAATTCCTAACCATTATAAATTCACATACAAAATTCAGGGCAGATCCATTACAGATGAATTTGACAATGTAAACCCAGATGAAGTGAACAAAAATTTAGGGAAAACGACAGGTACGAGCAGTAAGCCACCGAAAACAGACAATGTACCTGCAAACGAAACGGAAAATAGTAATGAAGATGTTAGTAAAGTGGATACCAATCATAACGGAAGTGTTACGATCGCTGAAGCCAAAGCTGCTGGCTTTAAAATGCCAATTACGCGCGATTCATGGCTCTATAAATATATGGATGATCGAGATGGTGATGGCTTAGTAGGTGAATAAATGGGGTTATGCGGGGATACTTTTCTTCTTATCGAAGTAACGGAGCAGGTTTGTTCAATAAGAAATCACAAAAGGAATGAGCATTTTACTGTGAAATAAGATTAGACTTATTAATTTTCTAATAAAAAAGTTAAGCAAAAAATCGAGGTGATGTACATTAGTAGAATTATGTTCAACAGTAAAAAATTACGGACTTATAGTTGCTTTATCATACCGATAAATAGGAATTTATCTGAAATGATTAAGTAAAAATAATGATGAGATTGAGCTTCTGACGAGGAGGGGATAACTGTGCCCAAATTATTAAATGATATTTTGTCTGGAACTAGTGACATAGCCATTGATGCTGTCAAAAATTATATCGACGAGAAAGTCAATAAATCCATTACAAAAGAAAGAAACAATGGAATTGAAATAACAACCGAAACACTTATTGAAGCAGGTATTAAAGATGCTGTTATTATTAATCTTTTGGTGAAATATTGGGGTTTACTTGATGATGAAGCTAGGGACATAGTAAGAATTATAAAAACAATCGTGTATCCATACAATGCATTAGCTTTCTACTTGAAAGAGCAAGGGTATACTTCTAAGGAAGTTAAAGATTTTATGAATGTGAATCATGTTCGTATTAAACTGAGACATAATCACGAATTATGGAAACTGCCAGACAAGTTAATGCAAAAGGTAAAGGAACATAAATAAGCAATACACATTTAGTTTAGTAAATTCCAATTTGAAGTGTAACTATTGCGCATAATTCTTATATTATGATATAGTATCTTATTTACTTCAAAAACGAGTTTGTGAAACAATGTACTTAAACTATAGGGTGCAAGAGTTAAACAAGAGATTGCTGCAGCAGCGTCTTTTTTTCTTATTGAACTTACGAAACAGGATAGTTAAATAGGGTATTTACAATTGCAAAGATGAATTATATATATCCCCAAAAAAGTATTCTTTTCTATTGATTTTAGAGGATTTTGAGTATTTTTTTAACTTGATGTGCATTTGATGCTACCTTAATATAAACAAGTGCAAAAGTTTCTAAATAAGAGGTGTAATTATGAAGTTTGATGAGTTTACAGTTGGACAGGTGTTTGAAACTAAGTCCTTCAAAATGACAAAAGCGGATATTATGAGATTTGCAGGAGAATTTGATCCTCAATATATGCATTTAGATGAGGAAAAAGCAAAGCAGGGGAGATTTGATGGAATCATCGCTTCCGGACTACATACATTAAGCATTTCAGTAAGGCTTTGGATTGAACAAGGTATCTATGGTGATGATATCATCGCTGGAACAGGGATGAATAATATGAAATTTATAAAACCGGTGTATCCTGGTGATGAAATGTATACCATCGCCGAGGTTATCGATAAGAAAGAGACGAAGAATGAATCGGGAATCATTACTGTTTTATTATCTACTTACAACGATAAAGAAGATAAAGTATTAGAAGTAGACCTGTCGGGATTGATTAAGCGATGATGTGTTGTAATTGAAAATAAGTGAAATAATCTACACAAGTCAATTACGGCTTATGGGTTGAGTATTTTCATAATTGCATTTTTGGAAAGGGTCTTATTCCATTACCGGGTGCTTTGGTTGAACAAGGGGTTGCTGCGGCAGCTCTTTTTTTCTTGTTCCACTAACGAAGCAGGTTAGTGCAATAAGAAAATGGTACAATTTGAAAAAAACACAAGAAAAAGGAGTATAAAAATAGTAAATTATAATAGGAGGAAATTTGTTTAAATTGAAAATACAGCTAACCCCACTTTTTGGGACAATTTCTGAAGAACTTGTTGGGACAAAGAACGTAGTAATTCCTAAGAAAAGAGAGTTAGTCCATTTGAAATCTCGCTACATATAAAAAATACTATCCTTTCCATCATATTACAGAAAGAATAGCGTTTTTTTCATTTTGGAGGTAATGATTTGCCCTGAGTTTCTTTATTGGTACTGTTCATTTTAGATATATACAGTTTTTTAGTATTATCTAACCCAGCATAAAAAATCTCTGAACAATCTTTGATATTTTGTTTATTAAGTTCAGATGTTAGCCATTCTTTATCTAGTCCAGCACTTGTTAAGTTTTCCTCCATTATCGTTCCATCAATGATTATATCCTTTTCAAGACCTGAACTTGTTGTTTGAATGTTCATATGATAAGGAGTAAGTGGTTTTTTATCTGATTTGGGTAATACAGATAACTGACCATCCGTTTCCATTATAGCAAATTCTACGTCCGCGACATTGAAAGCATCTTTTTCTCTTAATTTCATCTTTAATTCATTTATGGTCAATTTCATTTTCTTCATATTTTCATCCACAATGGTTCCATTTTCCACTAAAGTAATCGGTTCAGAATTGATTAGCTTCCTTAATGTGATGTTTTTCAAGCTTAAATATCCAGTGAACACAGTCAAAATGGAAAATAATATTAAGGCAGTAGTAGCTGATAGTGTTGCAAATTGCTTATCAATAATGGCATTAGCGACTATTGCGCCCATTGATACTCCCATAATAAAATCAAAAAAATTCATTTGTGAAATAAGTTTTGTGCCTATTTTTCGGGTTAAGAATAATGCTAAAACGTATATTCCAATACCTTTTAGAATTGTAATGAAGAAAACATTTCCCATATATACTACCTTTCTTTTATCTTATTATCATCTATAGATAGTAGTATTAGAAGGAAGTTAACTGGATATTCATTTATCAACCGATATTATATTTTACATAAATCAGGGAAATACAGACTAACGGAGGGAGTGCCACATGACGAATACCTTTTATCTTGTCTCGACCTTTTCAAGCCAATTCTTGATGGGCATGTGGCGGTACCCCTAAAATGAGAGTTAGCATATCTTTCATATTTCAAACAGTATCGGTAAGTTTGTGAAGGAATGTACTTAAACTACTATGAAAATTCACTTCTACAAAAATGGAAAAAAGACAATACTAAAGAAGACGCAGCTCATTCATTTTTAAAAAAAGAAGAGAGCGACAATTCATGATCTATTGTTAAAAATTGAGTTAGATTAGGATGCTTCTGGTTCTTTTATTGATACAACATAACCAAAGCTTTCCAGCCTTCGTAAGGAATGCCGAACAATAGATTGCTGTCTTTGTTTATCAAAGTAGTCTTCGCCTAAATCTACATACATTTCTTTACGGGTTAGTAGATAATAAGCGATTCTCAACATCG
>NZ_JBGBPR010000044.1:0-21895 GCF_041106275.1 Neobacillus sp. BF23-41 | reverse complement strand
TGTTCAATACAGAGATCATCTTCTTGAAACTGCCTAGGTCTTTTTTAAAAATGTCCTTTACAACGGGTACACTTTACCAATACCAGGCTTTTTGTTTTCTCTTTTACGGTCTTGCGCTTGAAACAGCGGTCCAGCCACTGTACACTTTTACAGTGCCGACCAACTTGTAGGACCTTGCTTTATAATAATAGGTTCTTCCTTTTGTCAATCCAGTATTGGTGTAATACAGGGAGGTCGTAGTTTTGACAAAGCTGTATGTTCCGATGCTGGAAGTCGCCCTATACACTTCATACCCGCTTGCCCCTGTTACCGCACTCCAGGTTGTTTTGATGCTTGTTGAACTGTATCTTGCTGCCTTGAAATTAGTTGGAACGGACGGGATTGGTTTAGCTGAAACCACTGTGGTATAACCGCTGTAAACTTTGGTTGTCCCGACCATTCGGTACGCCTTGATTTTGTAATAATATACTTTGTTGGTAGAAAGCCCTGTGTTCGTGAAGCTCGTTGCGGTCGTGGTTTTACCGACTAAGGAATACGTCCCCGTTGAGGAGGTTGCACGGTATACTTCATACCCGCTTGCTCCGCTGACAGCCGTCCAGCTTGTTTTGATGCTGGAATATGAAGCGGATGCTGCCTTGAAATTAGTTGGAACGGACGGGATTGGCTTGGCTGAGACCACTGTAGTATAACCGCCGTAAACTTTGGTTGTCCCGACCATTCGGTACGCCCTGATTTTGTAATAATATACTTTGTTGGTAGAAAGCCCTGTGTTCGTGAGGCTCGTTGCGGTCGTAGTATTACCGACTACAGAATACGTCCCCGTTGAGGAGGTTGCACGGGATACTTCATACCCGCTTGCACCGCTGACGGCCGTCCAGCTGGTTTTGATGCTAGAATAAGAAGCCGATGCTGCCTTCGGAGAAGCTGGGACCGCTAGTACTGGCTTTGCGGAAACAACCGGGCTGAATGCACCGTAAATCTTTTCGCCATTATCAAATGTAAAATAAGTCTGGATTTTATAGTAATACGTTGTGCCAGTATTCAAGCCTGTGTTTGTGTAATAGGCAGTAGGATCAGCGATACTGGTAATTTTCGTAAAGGTTCCGTTGCTAGATGTTGACCTGTAAATGTCATAACCATCGACGCCTGTTGCAGGAGTCCATGTCAGCTTTATGCTATTATAGGAGCTCGCTGTCGCTTTCGATGTAACGACAGGCTCAAGATAGGATGGGTCAGTTGTAAACCACTTATAATTGATTGCACCCGTTGACTGGTTCACGCCCGTACTAATCCTGATCACAGGGAGGTCGGCTGACTTTTTGACAAGAATCCCATACCATACTTCGGACGCTGATGCTTCACGGTCTAAATTAACACCGTTTTCATCCAGTCCTGCTAATTGGTCTGTAAACGAGGCGGTTGCAATTGGGGTGATTTTCTCCCCGCTCTTTGTATAGAAATTATAATCGCTCCGAATGAGATCAGCGCGCATTAAGGATTTTTCCGGCCCGGAGATATAGGACATATCAAAACCCATCAATATCCACTGTTCATCCGCTGCCGGATCCTGGTTGGATCCATCTTCAGTTTGGATGATATCGTTGGCATCTTCACCAAAATACATATCAAATTGCTGTAAACCCACCACTTTAGATGTGTCAGAACTGGATTTCTGCAAAGTGAACTCGTGATAATCCCATGCACTGTACGGTGTTGCTCTGTCCCCTATTGCTGCGAAAGCTTTTTCTGGAAGTAAGGAGACGGCTAATAAAAAGAAAAAGGACAATAAAAAGATGGTAACCTTGCTGTTTCTCATAATTTCCCCCTAGATAGGATATTTTCGGTATAGATAACCTATTTATCTCTTTTTTTACAGGCGCATCTATCCAATCTTAATTCTACAAGGTTTGAGAAAATCTGACAATATATCATTTTTATTGAAATTTTTGGTAGCGGAAACGTTAAATATCTTCTATCCTATTAAAGTAAGAATAACACTATTTTATTTAGATTAAAAAAGATAAAATAAAGTGTATTTTAAATATGACGATAGAGGTGCCAAAGTGAAAGAGATTCTTTTGATTTTGCTGTTACAACTGATTTATGTACCTATATACACGCTAAGAACAATCTTTTTGGTTAAAAATATAACCGTGTTAGCATCGATATTAGGTATTGCAGAAATGTTAATTTATGTTTTTGGCCTTTCTCTCGTATTTGGTGGAGATCAAAGTTTTGCATCAATGGTTGTTTATGCAGTTGGCTTCGGGTTAGGAATTATACTTGGGACGAAATTGGAACAAAAAATAGCTATTGGTTATATAAACGTAACGGTTAATACACAAGAAAAAAATAGTAATTTGATAGACACATTACGACAAAATGGCTTCGGCGTTACTTTATATACGGGTGAAGGTCGAGACAGTGAACGTTATCGAATGGAAATATTGACAAAGAGAAATAGAGAAAATGAACTAATTGCAACTGTGGAAATGTTTGAACCTAGTGCGTTTATTATTTCATATGAGCCAAGAAGATTTAAAGGCGGTTTCTTATTGGACCGACTTCGATAGATGAATTGAACACAACGAACTGTTGTGTTTTTTATTATTTAAAAAAAACAGATTATAATTTAATACTCGGGCCAAAAATTGAAGAGGGGGTGTTCCTTGATGACGAGTAATAGAATGAATCCTAAGGTTGATGAATTTTTAAGTAAAGCTAAAAAGTGGAAGGAAGAATATGAGAAGTTGAGAAATATCCTTCTTGACTGTGAGCTGACCGAAGAATTTAAGTGGATGCATCCTTGTTACACGTTTGAGAAAAAAAACATAGTTTTAATCCATGGATTTAAAGAATATTGTGCGCTTCTGTTTCACAAAGGCGCCTTATTAAAGGATGCCCAAGGGGTTCTAATCCAACAAACGGAGAATGTACAGGCGGCACGCCAGATTCGGTTCACGAATGTTCAAGAAATAGTTGAAATGGAATCCATATTGAAAGCCTATATTTATGATGCCATTGAAGTTGAAAAAGCCGGTTTGGAAGTGAATTTTAAAAAGAATACAGAATTTATAATTCCTGAAGAACTTCAAAATAAATTCGATGAAATCCCTGCCTTGAAAGCTGCTTTTGAAGCATTGACGCCGGGACGGCAAAGAGCATACATACTTTATTTTTCCCAACCCAAACAATCCAAAACTCGAGAGTCAAGGGTTGAAAAATATATGCAGCAAATTCTCAATGGAAAGGGATTAAATGATTAATATTCGATGAACTAACAGGTGCTTCTTCATGAATTCCTTTATCACAAAATATGATATTGATTGGGGTGCCATGTCTGCAGCTACTGTTTTATCTGTTATTCCTACGCTTATTTTGTTCGCATTTGCGCAGAATTACATCGTGGAAGGTATGACACAAGGCTCTGTTAAGGGCTAAACGTAGGGACTCAATGAAGTCCCTACGTTTAATTCTTCAAATAAATGGGTTGAGAGCAATATGTATGAGAAAGCTGAATGGAGAAACTCTCCATTCAGCTTTCGTTTTTACTTTATAAGTCTAGTTGTGACTTTAATTCGTTTTGAACTCTTTGTTTTTCTTCTGCTGAAACCAATCCATAATAGATGTTATTAATCCTTGTTCCTTCTTCTTTTAGCTCCATTTGCTGAATGGATGTTTCTACATCTTTATATCCTTTTTGTATAGCTACCATTTGATCAAAAGTAAGGTTCGTTTTTACATTTTTTCCAAGCACGGTAAAAATATCGGAATACTTCGTTAAACTTGATAGGCTCGCCCCTTCTTTGACTACACCTTCAATAATTTGACGTTGTCTAGTTTGGCGGCCAAAGTCGCCTCTAGGGTCTTGTTTTCTCATTCTTGTATAGCTTAAAGCTTTTTTACCGTTTAGAGCCAATTCCCCTTTTGGAAAATGGAATCCATCTTGGGTGAAATCTAAGTCATTCTGGACCTTTACGCCGCCAACTGCATCGACCATATCCGTGAATCCTTTCATGTTAACCTCTATAAAGTAGTCAATTGGAATATCAAGAAAGTTTTCGACTGTATCCATGGCCATTGGAATACCACCAAAAGCATAGGCATGGTTAATCTTATCCTGTTTCCCTTTTCCAACAATTTCAGTTCTTGTGTCACGTGGAATGCTCAGCATTTTTACGGATTTATTGTTGGGGTTAACTGTTAATACAATCATTGTATCAGAGCGGCCCGTGTCGCCTTCTCGCTCGTCCACACCAAGCATTAATACGGAAAAAGGATCTTTTTCCTGGAGTGATACAGGTTCCTCGCGTTTTTCAGAGTGTTTTCGTTCAATCGGCTGATGCATCGTAGCAACCGCATTTTTAAAAGATTTATATACAGTAGACCCGTAAACTCCCCCGCCAATTAACATGATTAGAAGGATTGTGCCGGTAACCTTTACCCATTTTCTAAGTTTCCTTTTTTTAGTTTTTTTAGCTCTCATCGTAAGCCTCCCAAAAATTACATTTTGTTTGTAATGATTTTTTAAAAAATTAGCTTGAGGGATAAATCAAAAATATCCATATTAATAAACTGACGTTTTCCACTGGAATTTGTAGTTGGTCGTTTGGATATTAAAATTTAATAGAATAAGATAATGCAGCAAATTCTAGTCCGCATATAGAATTCGTAGAAATTGTTTGAAATTTGCCCGTTTTTTGTTGGTTTTGTCAAAATGTGTAGAATTTCCTATGGGATATGGTTTATAAAAAGGGTATTGAATGAATTAAGTCACAGTATCTAGGTCAACAGCAACGGTGGTTCCTTTTTAAAACACTTATTGTTGAAGACAGCTATCGACATTTTATTAGGCATTTTGAGGGTGGAATTTAGGTATGGCGCGTGCTGAGGCCACTTTTAATCACACGTTTGTGTAGTAGGGAAAAAGGAGGGAATTAATAGAATAATGGAAGTTCAAGAGAAACCTAGCTGATTTTGTGGAAAATAGAGATATTTCCTGCGGAATTTTCAAACGGTTCTCGACAATCTTTTTTTCTTGCTTGGCAGGGGAAATACCTATAGATCAGTGCTTAGAGCTGTCCAATACCGCCGTATTAAACTTGGATTAGATTTAAAAAAGGCAAAACGCGGATCGCTGCCAGTCGGTAACAGAAGACCATAGGGACGGTTTTTGTGGAAGGCATTAACCTCATTAAAAACGATGAGAACCGTCCCTGTGGAACCTACAAGTCCAATCTAAGAAAGTCTAAGACGCTCAGTTATTCATCAAATCCTCGCAGTACTCCCGGATTAGTTTCGAGGCTTTCGTCTGGCTGATATCGAGGTCTTTTGCGACTTTCCTGGACGATTTGTGAGTTTGGTAAGCTCTTCTAATTAAGAACCGCTTTGTTTCGTCAATCGCTTTATCGAGTGAAGTGGGGAGAGCGAGCTGGGTGACTTGTTCAACGTTGTCGGTGATCATATCAGGCAAGTCGGCCACCTGGATGATTGAGTCGCTAATGACGACTAGCCGTTCAATCAAATTTTCGAGCTGGCGTACATTTCCCGGCCATGAATAATGGATTAATATATTCAAGCATTCTTCTGAGATGACTTTGTTGTCATGGTACTTTTTATTGAATTGGTGTAAAAAGTTGTACGTGAGCGGAATGATATCTTCCTTGCGCTCACGCAGCGGCGGCAGGTGAATGTCGATCACATTCAGCCGGTAAAATAAATCTTCCCGGAATCTTTTGTCATGGACCATTTCAATTAAGTCCCGGTTTGTTGCGGCGACGATGCGGATATCGACTTTTTTCAATTCGCTGCTGCCGATTGGAATGAACTGTTTATCTTGGATCACTTGTAAAAGCTTTGCCTGCAGAGCGAGCGGCATTTCCCCAATTTCATCAAGAAAAACTGTGCCGCCGTTCCCAGCTTCGATTAACCCCGGTTTTCCGGTTTTGTTTGCTCCGGTAAATGCCCCTTTTGAATAGCCGAATAGTTCAGATTCAAGCAGCTCTTCAGGAATGGCCGCGCAGTTAATCGTCAGGAACGGGCCGCTTTTCCGCTTGCTAATCCGGTGGATGTAATGGGCGAGAACGCCTTTTCCTGTTCCTGATTCTCCCTGGATTAAAATCGTGGAATCCGTTGGCGCCACTTTTTCGCAAAAAGCCAGGATTCGATTGATTTTGCTGCTATTAGTAATGAACTGGCCCGCTTCATCTTCCGTTTGAGTGGTTGTTGACTCACCACTTATTCCATTTACTTTTCCCATTTTATATGTCTGCAATTCGGTCGATGTGATGACGACGAGTTCGATTTCCCCCTCGTCATTTAAGATGGGAACCGCCGACGTCATCAGTTCAGCGCCGATATACGTCTGTTGCCTCATGTAGCAAGGCTTTTTACTTTTATACACTTCCGGCACAATGGACGGTTTCCAGTAGCCTTTTTCAAATAATTCGACATTGTATTTGCCGATGACATCACTCGGCTTCAGCCCATAATGGCGCTCACAGACCTTGTTCACATAAAGAATCCGCTTTTCACCGTCGAGGACGAAAATTTCATCGGAGGAATGATCGAGAATTTTTAAAAGAGATTGAAGCGTCAACTCAATATTGCCTGTTGCATCAGGACTTTTCATAGAATGATCCTCTCTTTTCAAAAGGTAATGAGTTAATTTTGACAAAAATGTGACTATATCGAGTCAATTATAACTCAAAATGACAGCGCTTTTAATAAAAATCGAAAATATTTGTGTGTTTGCACTGTTTTGAAAAGTTGGCACACAAATTGCATATATAAGATTAACAAGCTGCAAAGCTAGTATGTCATTAATTGTTGTACTATTTTAAATATTTAATAAGAGTCTTTGCCAGCAAGTACTTAAAAATCATTTATTTATGAAGGAGAATGAATAATGGCTTATAACACAGTAGAAAATGCATCTAATCGAACATTTGAAAGAACATTGACTTATGATAAATACACAGATCCGAAAGTACTTGAAAAAGAAATGGATCTTGTTTTCTCTAAATCTTGGCAACTTGTGGGTCATGTCAGTCAGTTAGAAAAAGTAGGTGCTTTCTTTACGACGGAAGTAGCTAATGAACCGATTATTGTGACTCGTGGCCAGGATGAAGTCATCCGCGCTTTTTATAACGTCTGTCCGCACCGTGCGACAAAGCTTGAAAAAAATGAGTCAGGTAAGAAGAAAATTTTACAATGCGCCTACCATGGCTGGACATTTAAATTAGATGGGCAATTAAACAAAGCACCTAACTTTAAAGGTGAAGATGCAGCTTGTGTACAAGACGCTTGTTTACGCTCAGTCCGCATGGAAATCTTGGAATCTTTAATCTTTGTCAACTTGGACGATAACGCGAAGCCGCTTAGCGAATCTTACGGCGATTTCTTCGACCGCTTGAGCAAATATCCGTTTTTAAGTGAGTTAAAAAGAACAAACCAAACATCACGGGTGATTAAAGCGAACTGGAAAGCGTTTATTGACAATTATTTAGAGTGTGATCACTGTCATGTCGCTCATCCAAGCTTCGTTGCAGCCCTTGACATGGATGATTATCAAATCATTACCTGCGAAAATTATTCACTACAAGGCTCCATTGTTAAACCGGATAAAAATTATGGAACAGTCGATTTAAATCAGGCGGAAATGCAAGGCGGATCTTTCTTCTGGCTGTGGCCAAACCTAATGTTGACCATTTATCCGGGACCTGGCAATATGGCGACGATTCAATTGGTGCCGATTGATCATGAAACAACTTTGATTCTTTATACTTATTATTTCCGTGATGAGAATTTGACTCAAGAAGAAAAAGACTTAGTTGCTTTTGCTGAACAAGTTCGCCTGGAAGATGTGGAACTTGTCGAGTTAGAACAAATCGGTTTCCGCTCTCGTGCATTTAACAAAGGAAGATATTCGTCTTCAGAAAAAGCAATTGTACAATTTCATGAAATGGTATTGGAGGCCCTCAATGAGTAATTTAGCGAATGAAGTAAAAGCGAAGAAGCAGTTTCTGATGATCAATGGCGAAAAAGTAGCAACAGCAACATATGCTCCTTTATACTCCCCGTATTCTGGGGAAGAAATCGCTCAAATTGCGATGGCAGATAAACACCTGACGGTACAGGCGATTGCGGCGGCCTACCAGGCACGCGCAAGTATGGCGAAAATGCCGGCGTATCAGCGGGCGGAGATTTTGGAAAAGGTTGTGGCGCTTTTAAAAGAGAAAGCGGCCGAAGCGGCTGAAGTGATTTCTCGTGAATCAGCTAAACCAATTATGTTCGCGAAAGCGGAAGTGGCTAGAACGATTGAAACGTATAAGTTTGCGGCTGAAGAAGCAAAAAGAATTCACGGAGAAACTATTCCTTTTGACGCAGCCGTTGGCGGCGTCGGACGAATTGGTTACACGGTTAGAGAGCCGATTGGGGTGATTGGAGCGATCACACCGTTTAACTTCCCGATGAACCTTGTTGCTCATAAAGTCGGGCCGGCGATTGCGGCTGGCAATACGATTGTCTTGAAGCCAGCATCGCAAACACCGCTGTCTGCCCTCTTTATCGCGGAAATATTTGAAGAAGCGGGTCTCCCAGCGGGAGTATTAAATGTAGTAACTGGTCCCGGCGGCACAGTCGGGGACGCAATTGTCGAAGACGACCGTGTAAGCATGGTCACATTCACAGGTAGTCCGGGCGTCGGCATCGGCATCCGAAGCAAGGCAGGTTTGAAAAAGACGACACTTGAACTCGGTTCAAACGCGGCATTAATTATCGACAAAGATATTGACGTCGATTCCATTATTGACCGCTGCATCATGGGGGCTTTCTCTAACCAAGGGCAAGTATGTATTTCCCTGCAGCGTGTATATGCACATGAAGATGTGTATGAAGAATTTGTTGCGAAGTTCACTGAAGCAGCGAAGAAACTGAAAATCGGCGACCCGCTTGATTCGGACACATATATTTCCGCTTTAATCTCTAAAGGGGAAGCTGAACGTGTCCTAGGCTGGATCGAAGAAACGAAAGGCAGCGATGCAACGATAGCTACGGGCGGCAAACTTCAAGATGGCGTTCTTCAGCCAACAATTATTACAGATGCGGACCATTCGTTAAAAGTTTCTTGTCAGGAAGCATTTGCACCGGTTGTCGTTGTAAACAAAGTGAGTTCAGTTGAAGAAGCGATTGAGCAAGTGAATGATTCCCGCTTCGGATTACAGGCTGGAATTTACACAAACAATGTAAAAAATGCTTTATACGCTTCACAGGAATTGCATGTGGGCGGCGTAATTATTAATGACGTGCCGAACTACCGTGTCGACCAAATGCCATACGGCGGTGTGAAAGAAAGTGGGACAGGCCGTGAAGGAATAAAATACGCTGTGGAAGAAATGACTGAAATGAAATTGGTCGTTTGGAACCAAGGCTAAAAACGAGGGAGATCATTGTGAAGCAATTTAAAATAGCAGTTATCGCAGGTGACGGCATTGGCCCTGAAGTCATTAATGAAGGGGTCAAAGTATTAAATAAAGTGGCTGAACTTGATGCGGGTTTCCAATTTAATTTCACTTACTTTCCATGGGGATGCGAATTTTATGCGAAAAATGGAAAAATGATGGATGATGATGGAATTGAACAGCTGAAAGAGTTTGACGCGATTTATTTGGGAGCAGTTGGGTTTCCCGGTGTCCCGGACCATATTTCCCTATGGGATTTGTTGTTGAAAATCCGAAAAAGTTTTGATCAGTATGTTAATATTCGGCCCGTGACGCTGTTAAAGGGGGCTCACTTGCCACTTGTGGATGTGAAACGCGAAGACATCGATATGCTGTTCATTCGTGAAAACAGTGAAGGCGAATATTCAGGCGCAGGTGACTGGCTGTTTAAAGGGCAGGAACACGAAGTCGTTTTGCAAAACGGTGTATTTTCCCGTAAAGGCACAGAGCGAATCATTCGTTACGCGTTTGAAACGGCGAAAAAAGAAGGAAGATCGCTGACGAGCATTTCTAAAGGAAACGCCCTTAATTACTCAATGGTTTTCTGGGACCAGGTATTTGAAGAAGTGAGCGCAGACTATCCTGAAGTCAAAACTGCAACTTATCTCGTCGACGCGGCGGCGATGCTGATGATTAAAGATCCAAAACGCTTTGAAGTCGTTGTGACATCGAACTTGTTCGGCGATATTTTAACGGATTTGGGTGCGGCGATCGCTGGTGGAATAGGGCTCGCTGCTGGAGCGAATATTAACCCGGAAAGAGACTTTCCGTCTATGTTTGAGCCGATTCACGGATCAGCTCCTGATATTGCAGGACAGCAGATTGCCAATCCGCTTGCCGCTATTTGGTCCGCAAGCCAAATGCTCGACTTTTTCGGCTATGAAGCATACGGAAAACTAGTGTTGGATGCGATCGAACAACTTTTGGTGGAAGATGAAGTTTTGACACCTGATATGAATGGAACTTCTACTACATCAGACGTAGGAAACCGTGTAGTAGACCTGATGAAATCTTTAGTTTTTTCTCAAAATGTGAAAAGCTGATAGACTGATAGATTCATCTGCTGTATTAGGTATTACATAAAAGGTCTCAATTCGGCCTTTTATGTAATACTCATTTCATTTTTGTTTTCAAAAATTTAAAGCGTTTTCAAACATGATGCTAAACTCACTTGTTTTTATATTACCAATACTCTACTCTAATAGAATTCGGTGAATTCGAAATAAGCAGAGAGTATAAAGTCTGAAAATTCATACTAAATTTCGTGAGGGGGAATATCTGAGTGAAAGTTTTAATTTGGATCCTAGCAATAATTCCTATTATTGGTGCGTTCACAGTCGTAAACCGTATCGAGCCGTATATATTTGGGTTACCCTTCATTGTTTTTTGGGCGACTGCCTGGCTCGTTTTAACTTCATTATTTTTGTACATTATTAATATTCTGATAGATAGACAGGAGGGAATTAAATGAATAGTGCTATCTTCATTCTCATAGCTACTCTTCTTCTTGCTTTCTATTTAGGTGTCCGTGCCCGCAAAGGACAACAGCTCGAAGAATGGGCCGTAGGCGGCCGTAATTTTGGTTCTATCACCATGTTTGTGTTAATGGCTGGTGAAATTTTTACAACGTATGTGTTTCTGGGAGGAAGCGGCGGATCCTACCGAATGGGAGGACCTATCATTTATATCTTCAACGCCTTCTGTTATATTGTGCCGTTCTGGATTTTGCCTCCTATTTGGCGTTATGCCAAAAAGCATCGAGTGATTACTCAATCTGACTTTTTTGCAAAGAAGTATGATAGTAAACCACTCGGGTTATTAGTAGCCATTGTCGGGGTCGTTTCGATGATTCCTTATATCGTTTTACAGTTAAAAGGACTTAAGATCATTGTATCAGAGACTTCATATGGTGCGATTTCACCGAATTTAGCGGTGTGCATTGGGGTGGTTGCTGTCACGATATTTGTGACATTGTCTGGTATTCACGGTTCAGCCTCAACAGCCATTTTAAAAGACATTCTCCTTCTCGTTGTGATTCTATTTTTAGGTATTTATTTGCCGTATCACTACCACGGCGGAATAAAGCCGATGTTTGAAACATTGGATAAGGCAAAGCCGGAGTTTTTATTAATTCCTAAAGAAGGATACAGCATATCCTGGTATATTTCGACATGTTTAACGATCGGATTAGGGCAATATATGTGGCCTCAATGCTTTGGTGCAAGCTTATCATCTAAAAATGAAAGGACACTGCGCCAGAATGCTGCTATTTTGCCGCTTTACCAAATCATTTTAGTATTCATTTTATTCATTGGCTTCACAGCCCTTTTACAAATTCCAAATTTACAAGGAGCAGATACAGATTTAGCTCTCTTTAAGATCGCAAAAGCAACATTCGATCCGTGGGTGGTCGGAGTCATAGGAGCCGCCGGTATCTTAACCGCACTTGTTCCGTGTTCGATGTTATTACTAACAGCCTCGACGATTTTATCGAAAAATATATATAAGGCGATCAAACCGAATACCACCGATGAGCAAATTGGACGATACACGCGTAGGTTTGTCCCGATTGTGGCACTAATCGCTTTATTTTTCACTTTTTTCGGTGGAAACAGTATTATTGCCTTGCTGATCATGGCTTACAGCTTTGTGCTGCAATTATTCCCTCCACTGCTTTGCAGCTTATGGAAGAAAAACCCTGTAAACAAAACAGGCGCATCTGCAGGAATTATAGCCGGTGTCATCATGGTCGCTTATGTAACCATAACCAGTTCAACTATGGGGACGTTCTTTCCGGAAGCCCCTTCGTTTATAAAAGATCTTGATATCGGTATAGCGGCCCTTGTCGTTAACATTGTTTTCATGTTCGCGGTCAGTGCATTTACTAGAACATCAGTGAAAATAGAGACAGGGATTGAGACAAAAGCTGTATAACTGTTTTCGAATAACAGCCTTTATCCTAACGGGTTCACTTTATAGGTGCAAACAAGATGCAAAAGGTTGAACAAGAAGCGTTAAAAGTTTAGTTTAAAAAACCTAATCACTTATCTCCAACTAACCTACAAAGGATGTTCCTTTGTAGGTTTTTTATAAATACAGGAATTTACAATACCAAAGCAAAATTCAAAGAAGGACACCAGGCAACCTCAAGTGCGGTAGCAGGACCATGTAATCTATGCGACCGTAGCATATAGCGGCTAGGACTCCGAACGAGTAAGGGTTAAAATAATGAGCAAAAAAAATAAGAGGGGCTTCGTCCTTTTTTGGATTGTGCCCGCTCTTTTAGCTATAAGATGTTAGCTATAATTTTCGAATAAAGAAGCCTCTTACTTTAAAGATGAAACTCAGCATTGAAAGGGCCACCCACTGGGGGCTAAAACGCCCCCATTATGCGCCTGTTCTAAGTTTTGATTTTACAGATTTTGCTGGATTAAACAAATACTCTTTTACAGAATTTGTTTGATGTTTCGCTTTTGCTGCGAAAAAAGGATTCAAAATAATAATGGATAATAAGTTGGCTGATAATCCCCAAAACCCTTCATAAATACCAAATGAGCTGTTTGTTCCGTATACTGTAAATGTTGTTGCTAATCCCACGAGTAATCCAATAATTGTTGCCTGTTTCGTTTGATTTTTCCAGAATAAGCTGACAACAATCGCTGGGAAAATTTGCACCATTCCTGAAACACCTAAGAGCTGCAAAGATACTAGTGCTGTAGGGAATAACAGTCCAAATAATAATGCAAGACCAATGACAACAAACACCATGGAGCGAGTGACGAGAGTTAATTTAGCGCCTTTTACGTTGGGATTGATTAAATCGCGATAAATGTTGTTTGCAAATAAGTTTGAAGCACCGATGGCCATAATCGAGCATGGGATTAAAGATGCTAAGGCAATTGTTGAATAAGCTAAACCTTGTCCAATACCGCCGTATGAAACTTGGATTAGATTTAAAAAGGCAAAACGCGGATCGCTTCCAGCCGGCAAGACATGGTAAGCCACAAAACCAAGGAAAATAACTAGAATTAAGACCACATTATATAACGGCAAGAACATGGAATTTTTTCGAACGGCATCCGCACTTTTCGCTGTGAATACTCCTGTTGCTCCATGAGCCCACATAAATAATGCCAAGGCAGAGACAAGTGATGCGGTCATGAACCATGGAATACCTTTAGGGCCAGATGTAGGAATCGTCAGTAATTGCGGTGATTCCTTCACAAGTGTATCAATCATTGGGCTCCAGCCGCCAAAATGGATAATCGGAAGAGAAATCACAAGGAATAACATAATCGCCCATACGAGAACATCTTTAATGATGGCTGTATAGGTAGGGCCTTTGATTCCGCTAAAGAATGTAAAAAGTGCAACAAGTAGGAATGACGTAATGACGACTACCTTCACATTAATATAACCTGTTCCAGCGACTTGAAGCGTATCTTGAATCCCGGCTAACTGCAAATCAATATACGGGATGAGCATTAATACGCCTACTATAGCAATAATAGAAGAAAGAAGTTTACTGCCAAAACGCTCCCGCGCATAATCGGCCAGTGTGGTTAGCTTAAATTGATTCGCTACTTTCCAGAGTTTAGGAAGGTAAAAGTAAGAAACAAAATAGGCTAAAATACAGTAAGGGATAGCAAAGAATGCAAGACTTCCAGCTGCGTAGGATGTACTTGTTAGTCCTAAAAATGTATATGCTGTGTATAAATCAGCGCCTATTAAAAACCAAACCAGCAATCCGCCAAAGCGTCTGCCGCCAACAGACCATTCCTCTACTGAGCTTCGTGAAGATTTATTTCTCCCTGCTATGAATCCAATCAAAACAACGGTCAAGACAATGAATACTGTGATTAACAAAGCTGTTAAATTTCCCTGCATTAGTCAAGACTCCCTTCTGATTTTTGAAGTTGATAAATGCCAAATGTGCATAAAGGTGTTAATACGATCCATAAAAAGAACCAAAATTGAAGGAAGGGTAATCCTAAAATAATCGGGTCCATTCGATTGACGAAAGGTAGTACGGCTAACTGAGAAATAAAAGGGAGTATTATTAATATAAATTTCATGAATTTTCTGCCCATTTTAAGAACCTCCTGATGATCATAGTAGATTTTTACTATAAATGAATAGTAATATTACCTCTATGATAGTATTGTTAAATAATTTTACATGTACGTTATACTAACAATTTTTCCAAGAGATTACAAGTGAATTTTTTAATAATTTGTAAAATTCTAATTAACAAACTATTGTTCTTTATTGGGTTTATTTTGGATTAATTATTATTTAATTAAATCATTAGTAAAATATGTGATGCATTTTATGTTCCGCGGACTTCCTACAAAGAAGGGATAGCCCAGACCCTTGAGTTCATGTCCTCTCGCAGAACGTAAGGAAATGTTTTGATATTCGCTTGAAAAAAGCACCAGGCGGCGGCCCGGTGCTTCTTAGTGTTGATAAAATCAAGGAGACAGTCTCCTGGTTTTCGGTTACTATTTTTTAATCTTCAAGCTGGAAGGTTTGGCTGAAATGGACTTTTCCGTTTTCATCGCGGATTTCCACTCCTGCTTGATTTTTTGCTGGATCTACATGGAACACACCGAAGTTGAAGAAGTTTCCTTCCGCATATAAGCGTTCAGGGCCGAAGGTAGGATCCAATGTACCAGGATTGATTTTTACGGCTCCAATTGGACCGCTGATTAATTCGTGATAATCTGTTTTGCCGTCATGATTGGCATCATATTTGATGACTTCGGCAAAATGGACATCAGTTGTGACGAAATAAACGTTTTTGATTCCTTTTTCAATAATAAAATCAGAGATTTTTTTGAACTCGTTCTCATATCCTGTTAGATCATTAGGGTTTACTTGATTTCCATTTGCCCATCCATCCCTGGCAGTTGCTTTTCCAGTCGGAACGGAGATTGGCACGGAAGTCGCGACAAATTTAACCTTGGCATCTGATTCGAGAAGCTGCTGTTCCAGCCATTTTACTTGTTCTTCGCCGAGCATTGTTTTATCAGGTCCATCTGCCATGGTGTTTGGAGAGCGGTAGCCACGGTTGTTAAGAATGATCATATCCATTGATTTACCCCAAGAGTACTTGTGATAAAGCTTGTCCGCTGAACTGCGTTCACTTGAAATGGGCCAATAATCCTTAAACGCACCCAACCCCGCTTGCGTCAACGGCTGGGAAGGACCTGAAAAGTCATTGGTCACTTCATGATCATCCCAGATCGCAAACGTTCCTGTTTTCTGTAAAAGGCTGCGTAATCCCGCATCCGTACGGTTCTCCTTATATTTCGCCCAGAAATCCTGAACAGTTTGAGAAGGAGGGTTAGGAACAGCCGGTGTCTTATTATCAGCATAGATGGTATCCCCGCTGAACAGGAAGAAATCTGGATTGATGGCTGACATCGCTTTGAAAGATTTATATGGCGGTATCTCTCCCTGGCCGCCCGTATCTCCACCCCAAACGATTGACATTGGCTTTAAGCTGTTTTCTTCTGGTGCCGTTTTGAATGAACCATTTACGGTATACTGGCTTGAAACCGCATGGGCCCGGTAATAATATTTGGTATCAGCCTTTAATCCGTTAACCTCTACATTTACCGTATAATCATGCGCTACATCTGCACGGCTTGTTTTGACGATTGTATCGTGTTTAAAACTGCTGTCAGTTGAAATTTCAAACTGAACTCTTGCCTCTACATTGGTGCGCGCCCATAAAATCGCTGATGAATCCGTTACATCTCCGCTTGCCACTCCATGTGAAATATACGGCTTTTCCAGTAAATCAACAAGCTGGTCCGTATTGTTTGTGAACTCCCCGTCCACACCAAGGGAAAGCAAGGAAACCATATCGTCCTCTGAATTGACTGTCCATGGATGCACTAGAAGCTGATTCTGATGAGCTGCTTCCATTAGTTTCGGTACAACAAGCTCCTTACTAGGACCTACGCCGGCGGCATAGTCAGAGATCCGTTTCATTTCCTGGTATACATCCTTGCCCGTCAGCATACTTCCTGAATACAGTTGAATCAGCTTTACATTAGGGGCAAGCGTTTTTAATTTACGAAGGCTTTCCTCGCTAAATGATTCGAGAAAAAGCTTTTCGTCATCAAGTACATTGGTTTCTTTCAAGATTTCAATTACTTTCTCTTCCATCCCTGGATATACGTTTGGCGCTTTTGTTTCCATGTAAAGGCCAACTTTTCCGTTCCCATGTTTTTTAACAAATTCAATGGCTTCCTTGAGTGTCGGCACATGCTGTCCGATGTATTCAGTTTTCGCCATGTTTGGATAAGTTTTATTAAACCACGACCCTGCATCCAGTCGGCTGATCTCTTCAAGAGTAAAATCCTTTACCCGCCAAGGTGCCCGGTCTGGATAAAGTTCCTTTGCATTGGTTGTTCTCGCCAGCGTTTCATCATGCATGGCAATCAACTGACCATCTTTCGTCATTTGTAAATCGAATTCCACATAATCGGCTTTCATCGTCATTGCCTGCTTATAGGCTGCCAATGTATGTTCCGGACCGTACGCAGATGCCCCGCGATGGGCAATGACTGCAACATCAGAGGTAATTGGACGTAATGTAGATTGTCCATTATCAGTAGCTGAATTTTGAATTGGGTGGGCTAAAACGGCCAAAGGGGCTCCTGTAGTAACCGAAAGAGACAACGTAGCTAATCCAGCAATCAAACTCTTTTTCATTTTCATTTCCAATCATCTCCTATAAGTTTATGTATATCGTATTTAAAAATATAGGAGAATTGTAAAGTCGCTATTGATAGAATGTTAATGTTTGGTAAAACGGACAAAAACAGTACCTTTTTCTTATAATAGACTTTTAAAATAGATCTACTTTGCATGAAAAATTACCTATAATAGCTTAAGATCAGGCATAAAGCTGAATGGGGATAATATCCATTCAGCTTTCGTTTTATTCTATAATTCTAGTTGTGACTGGTAACAAATAGAAGGTAATTGTGCCCGTGAGCACAGAAAAAGGGAGTCAGCGGTAACGATTAATAGTTAATACTATATCCCATCTCGAAAAATATAGTTTTTTTACAAAAGATGATCTATTTGCAAGGTAAGTTAAATAGACTACCAAATTCTGTTTTTGTTTCTACCCCCATAAGATATTTTGGTTCGTTCGTATTCTATTAGTATGAACACACAAAAAAACACGAGGGGTTTAACATGATTAAAATAACTAAGGGAGCCCTTGCAATGGTATTAGCAGGATCTGTTACGTTTTCTGTCGCCAACGCTTTGTTAGGTCAACCTATTAAACAATTAACAAAAGAAATAGCTTTACCTATATCGGCAGACCGAAAAAAAGCGGATGTAATCAACCCAGCAGAAAAAAAGGACAAACCTCAAACACAAGCAGCTAATGTGAAGAACCATGATATTGCTGTTATCCAAGTCTCTTTAAAAAATAGGAATACCAATGATACGGCAGTAGCAGCCGTTCAACAAAATAGAGAAAAATCCAGCGATCGAACGACAACTAGCGTTGCTAATCCAAGAGGGACCACAACTACAAAGCCTGTTGCAAAAACGATACCTGTAAAAAGCACAAAAGCACCAACAACAACGAGAAAACCCACGACAACGAAAACGGCTGCAACAAGTGCAACCACAAAGCCTGCCGCACCAACGATACCTGCGACAAGCGTCAAAGCACCACCCACAACGACACCACCTTCTACAACAAAAACTAATACAAGTGGTGCAGCCACAACAAAAACTAACCGTGGACAACAAGTTTCTCAAGCAGCTAAAGAAAAGGCTGCGAGCCAAAGCGATCAAAAAGAAAACAACGGAAAGAAAATGTAATTCTTTCAAAAAGTATCACCAAATGCTGGTAACTAGTTCCGTTGCCTATCGCAAAACGTGAATTTGTAGCTGCAAATGTATAGTAAAATGTATATGAATTTGCACCGCATTTTGCGGTGCTTTTTGATTATAAAAATAAATAACTCAGTCCAATTTTTGAACTGAGCTGCTTCAATATTTTAATTCAAAGCTACTTCAACTAACGCACCCGTTAGTGTAAGTACATTTTTTCACAATCTTGAATGTCCATTGGTTAAAAATTGTATCTAAAAGTATAATATTTTCTGCTTCCATCTCTCTTCATAATTGTTGTTTTATAATCCACACCTTCATTTTTCTCTTTTAAGAGAGAGTCCATTTTTTCTTCACTTATATTGTAATGCCTTTTATTTAAAAAGCCGACACTTCTAATTGTTGGATGTTCTATTATCGGAGTTAAATCACCATCAATCACATTTGTATCAACAAACCGAAAATCAATTAACTTAGGGAATTGACTTAAAAATGATAAATTTTCTAGGCTTCCACAAGAATTAAGGGAAAGTACCCGAAGATTTTTAAGAGAGAAGAATTCTTTACTTGGAACGAATTTCTTTGAGTTATTGATATGTAAATACTCTAAGGTATCAGCTAATTTGGATATACCGTTATCATTTTCTAATTTACCGCAATAATCTAGTTCTAACCTTTTTATTTTACTCAGTTTTTTTATGCCAAGGAAATTTTGTATATTAGACCAGATTAGGTTTAAAAAGACAAGGTTTTCAGGAATATCAGCAAAATTACATAACTTACTTTTTTTATAATGCCAAAGGATTAAATACTCAATGTCCTTTACTATGTCTTCCTTTAGCTTTTCTTCTTTTAAATTAAGTTGAAGAAAGAGATTGTTGGGGATTTCGTCAAACCAAATTGTATTATTCCTCCAGTAATCCATCGTAAAATGCCCCTTTTTATTTTCCGTTTTTTCTTCGATTTTACCATTTTTCCTTATTGCACTAAACTGCTTCGTTAGTTCAACAAGATTAAAGCAGTATTGTCAAACGTATCTGTAATAAAATGACAAATTTATGAATCTGGCGAAAAACTCTTTTCAATTTCAGTTTTAATTGATATTATTCCTATTAGAGCAGTAGGAATAGTGGGTGTTTTCAAAAATGTCTTTGTATGAAAAATTACCAAGTGATTTTTTGATTCAATTTTATTATGAAGTGAAGAAAATGATTTCAAAAGGATTAGTTTCTAAAAATATGTACTATGAATTAGGACTAATAATTGCAGCTGCGTCAAGAAGAGGGATACTATTGGATAAGCCAAAAGATTATGAACAACACATTGTCCACGAATTATTAATGGAATTAAGTAACTAGAATTCCGCCGTGATTGAATAAATAGTTAATCGTAAGAGGTCTTCCATTAAACAAACAAAAAAGCCACTGATAAAAATCAGTGGCTCTCTTCAACTAAAGCTCCCGTCACTTCAAGAAGGTAAGTCATATTTCAAGTGATTTCTTTTATAATAATTTCTAATGTATCACCGTCAAGTTCTAACTCTAGTTGATTATCCCAATTTAGAAATTCATCACATGTAATTAATAACTTATTCTTAGACCAACCATGAAATTTAATTGTGTCCATTTTAATTGGACTTTTCACTGGTATCGTATCTTTTATTGATGATTCTATTTTTTCAATGCTATAATAATCCGCTATTATGAAATCCCCTGATGGTGTTACTGTTAAACATTGATATTGAGGCTGGGATTCATATTCCGTTAATTCTCCGCTATCACTATCAACTTGAAATAAGTAATCGGAAGTAAGGACAAGAACTGTTTTATACTTCTTTGATACTGCAATATCCCGTGGTGAACCTCTAAACTCACCACACCATTCATTAAAATCCTCGTCTTCAAATTTTACCCAAGTCCAATTTGGAGAATTCCATGAACTTGTTATGTCATAAATTCTCTCCTTGTACTGTCCCGAAAAAGGTTGATTTATTATTTCTGCTTTGGTTATCACAAGTCTTGTCCTCCAAAAAAGGGTGGTATCTCATAGATATTCGATATAATAATTCCTTATCCTTCTTCAAGTAACCTGCCAGTTCCTTAATAAGAAAAAGAAATTCCAATGACAACCCATGATCTTCAATTTACGCAGCCCCTCAATACTTGGGGTCTTTTCTAATGAAGAAAGTTAGTTTTAATAATTAGGTACACATTCGGACCTTAATTCATAATACTACGATAAAGGTTTTTTCTTATATACTTAAAGCTTGTGGCAGGTTGGTGGTTAAAATGGGAAGCGAATCTAAAGCAATAGTAGGTTCTGTGCTAGTATCTGTGGGAACAATAACAGCTGCAATTGGTTCTATGCCGTCCAACTATATAAAAAGTAACGTACGTGATGACTTAATTCTATTGGGAAACGTTTTACAGGCTGAAGGAAATGCTATTGATGCGGGGGCAAAAGGGACTGTCCTTAGGTCAATTGGAAAAGAAATTACAGCAAGTGGGAATCTTACTGTCATTACAGGACTGGTTTTTGACATCAGGAAAGAAGCATCCTATAAATTATTCATTACAGGGAACTGGATACAAGCTTTAGGTTTAGCGGTTAATATTGGAGATGCAATTGATCTCCCTCCCTTCCCAGGCCAATCCGAAAACATTGTAGGAAGCATAACACAATTTATAGGAAACTCACTACAGGCAATAGGATGGTCAGAGGCACTAAAAAATATTAGAAAAGATGAAAATGATAATGAAAATAAACAAAAAAAGATAGGCTATTATTATGAGGACTATTATAAAAAAAATAATGGACAATCCGAATCCGAATCATTGGTAGCAACAGGTAGTTGGATCCAAGCAATTGGTTCTGTCATTTCAGTGATTGGAGTAATAAAAGAAGTAACCTAGGACAATTAAGTGGAAAGAAAGTAGGGCTTAAATCACACCTAACTTTTCTTCAGCCAGCTTTATAACCGATTCATCAAAACCAGGTTTTCTTTGTTTCGATTAAATATCTTACGTTTTCCATTTAGATAAAACCCCTTCACCAAAAAATCCTTCATTATTAATTCAATAACAAATTAAACATTTCTTTCTTCAAGTAACTGCTTCGTTAGCGTAACAAGAAAAGCGACTGTTCTTATTGAACAATCGCACCCGATAGTTTAAGAAGAAATCTTTAACGTTGGAGATCTAAATCATTTAAAGTCCCATTCAATATTTATCTGATTTTCTCCGCCAACTCTAAAATAATTCCCTCTGGACCACGAACGTAGCATAACTTATAACTTTCTTCATATTGCTGTATCTCACTAAAGATTTCCGTTCCCTTCTTTTTCAATTTTGCAACAATAGCTTCAATATCTTCAACAGCAAAGCAAATATGTCGGATACCCAGCGTATTTGCAAAAGGTTGCTGAATATCTTTTTCATCTGACGGCGAATAAAATTTGACTAGCTCTATCCATGCCTGACCATCTGGCATCCCCAATCCTACACATGCCGTTTTAACATCATTAA
>NZ_JBGBPR010000043.1:0-22117 GCF_041106275.1 Neobacillus sp. BF23-41 | reverse complement strand
ATAGTGCAAGCACGGTTCTGTGAGGGGGGTGGAGTACAATTTACCGCAAGGTAGAAAGGCTCCCTTCTACTCGACTACTTCAATAAGGAGTAAGGCTTTTTTTCTTGTTCAACTAAAGGAGCAGGTTAGCAGGTTCAGCTACAAAATAATCTGGGATTGAGTGGTTAAAGATTTATCGATCTAAATCTAAACGTCTTTAGTTATATTATACTTTAACAATTGTCGATGCTTATAAAATTTCTCAAAAATAATACCCATTAAATAGAAAAATAACAAACCAAAACAAATGTGAATGAGTGTAAATTTAACTCCAAATGAAGCAAATTCATATACAATAACCGGTAATTTTGCAGTTGTCCAAACTCCTAAAAAAAATACAATATAGCGTATGCTTGCTCCTTTTTTTAATAATAGTGCCGCAATTGGAAAAGCTACGTAGAGGGGACCAGCTGCAATTACTCCTAATAATAGGGAGAACAAAAGGCCGTAGATGCCGGATTTTTCTCCCATATATCTTTTAAGTGTTTCTTTCTCCACCCATTTGTCAAGCAAACCTACGAATATTAAGACAGGGGGGAGTAGAAACAGCATATCTAAAATGCTTTTTCCTGTTAATTGAAATGCGTTCCATCCCACCGATTGGTTTATAGAGGTAAGGATAATGAGCCCAAATAATAAAATGAAAAAGAAAGGATACCTTTTTAATTCATTCATCCCATCACCACCCAAATAATATATGAAAATATTAGAGACATTACTACTGCAGATACGTTGCGAGAATAGGCAAAACTTCGCCCAAATATCTTTTGTTCCATAGGTAAAGTTGTGATTCCTACGGACATTAATGTAGACATTAATACAGCTACTTGAGGGAGTCCTGCACCATTTTGGACTAATGTGTGTCCAAGAGGAAATACAACAAAGCTTGGAACTAGTGCAATAGAACCAATTAATGCTGAATAAACAATACCTGTCAATCCAGATTTTTCTCCAATGATTGAAGAAATTAAGGATGGAGTTAATATAGATAGTGATAGCCCAACGAAAAGCATAATTGATAACATGTCAGGTATAATATTACGAAAGCTTTTCCATGACTTTAATAGAGCATTTCTTGTTTTATTTCGATCTTTTATAAAAGAAATACTGAGAAGAATGATAGCCATAGAGTAAAGGATAGCACCATTAATCATGATTAGACTCCTTCCATTCTTTGTATTTATTTAAGAAAAATGATAAGTTCTTCATTTTTTCTTCTATATCTATTTGAAAATCTTCTAATTTTCTTTTTCCAACTGTAGTAATTTTGTACATTTTTATCAGCTTATCTTGATTAGATGTGTCCAAATAAGACTCAACAGCACCTTCTTTCTCTAATGTTTTTAATGTGCGATAAAGAATGGCACTATCAATTGGGTTGATGGGAAGCTCTTCTTCACATTTCTGCAGGAGTTTCCCTCCATAGCTATCTCCCTCTGTTAAAAACAGCAGAAGAAATGCACCTGTATGTCTCCCTGTATGTTTCATGAAATATATAACCTCCTAATTTAAATGTAAAATTTTTATGGCAATACCTTACTGTTGATAACAGTATACTGTTATCAACAGTAATATGTCACTGACAGTATGTCCTTTTTTAAAAATTTTTTGTTCAATTTTTCAGTTCAGCTTTCGTAGGGTTAGTTGGATGGTAGCTTAAGAATGGAATTACAGTTCCATCTCGTGTGATGGCAGAACAAGCGGGGATATTGTTTAAGAGGAATCCATAGTTATCACCTATGACTCCCTTATAATTTAGAATGACAGAAACATATTGATGGTTTAAGAATTTTGTCTTTTACTGATTTAATAAGAAATTAGAATGTGAAGGATTGCACTTAAACTAACAGGTGCAATAGTTGAAGATCGGGGTTGCTGCGGCACCTCCTTTTCTTGATCCACTAACAGGCAGTATAGTTGAAGAAGGATTATTTATTTGGTCAATAGAATAGGTTAATGGGATCATAAATAAAAAGGGGATGATTATTATTTTCATTGACCTCGACCTTCTTTGGTTAGTCATTGGTTTTGGGATTACTATTGCAATACTGTACTATATTTATGTAGTGTTGGGGTTAAAGAAATAACTTAAGCAAAATGTCACAATATTAAATAATGCGTTAAAAGAGGCGTACATGGGGTAACGGGTGGGCTAATCGAAGACACGCCGACAGGAAAGCTAACACTTACGATTATGAACGGCTTTGCAGAGTTCGAAAGAGATATGATTGTAGAGCGCACACAAGAAGGCAAGGCAATCGCTTAGCAGCGAGACGACTTTCGAGAAGGTAGACCGAACAAGTTTAGTAAGAAGCAAGTTGAGCATGCGCTGGCACTACTAGCTACGCACTCATATACGCAAGTCGAAGAGATAACTGGCATTAGCAAAAGTACATTAATACGGGCGAAGAGAAAACAGGCGGCAGAATAAGCTGTTTTTTTTGTGCTCTTATATTCACCAGTCCCCGTATAAGGTAGACTCCATTCTTATAAATCGGTTAGCTAAAAACGAGAAAGGCAGTCTTAAAATTTGTGACTTTCCCTTCCGTATCTTGTTCAAGCCATAATTAATTTAGGGTCACAGAACTGTAGCAATTACGTATAGGAACTAACATTTAATCAATTGTGTAGGTTAATAGGCGAGTGTGAACAAACATACTTCCCTTCCGCTTTAAAGTGAAACAAATGAATTAGAAAATTTTATCTAAATAAGGATGAAGATTATCACTATCTAGACACGTTTCACAGATTATTAAAACTGTTATATCTTCTTTTTCACTATCATCTTTTCCATCACCACAAACAGTACATACTTGTTCCACTTTTATCACTCCTTAGTTCACTTATTCATACTTTGCCCATATTCTACTTTTTTAACTAGTATTAAACAAATTTCAACTATGTAGAAGGGATGTGAATCTCTTTCGCCATCCTACCCGTCAGCTAACTTCGTTGGCTAACGCGAAAGAGGTCTAAAGACGCCTAATTCAGGGGGCTTTTTTTGTGCTCTTTTTACAGGAAAAGCTTACTTTCGATTTCGGAGGTCTTTTTGTTTTGATAAAAATGGAAAAAGGAGGAACCCACCCAGTTTGATTTTTGTATTTGGTATAGATATTTCAAAAGCCCGCAAAATATTCTTAATGCAATAAATTTGGGATCATTAATTCCAGTCTAGTAAAAACTTTCCTTGTACGATCACTTGCGTACAAAAGACAAGGCACACTGTGTGGATTGAGCATGTGGGAATATGTGAAACTCAAAATGATATGAAAAGATTGATAAATATTATTAATTTAGGGAACAACATACATCTAATGTAGTTTAATATAACCGTCCAGTATTTGTTTTCATTAAGGGAAAAGGAAATACTTTAGTGAACACCTTTTATTTCTGTTATTAATAAAGACGATAAGGAGAATTTTAAATGAATGATCCAAGGCATTGGGTTGAAATAATATTATTCATTATAGCCGTATCCCTTATTTGGATGGCATTTACCAACTTTGCTGGTCTTAAACGATTTTTAATCGGTCGCCGAATGCGAACCGCTGAACTTTTAGGACAACACACAAAAATTGTATGGTTCATCGCTTTACCAATCCTTGCTGCTGACCTTTATTCTTCAGTATCTTATGGACCAGAAGCAGGGATGATTGAACTTGCCAGGTTTGGAGAAGAGGGAAAATGGCTAATCATCCCCATAACTATTGCAACAATTACTCTTTTAGCTATTTTAATCTCCTCGTACATTATGGGGATTTTAGCTTATCCTAGTGGTGGCGGAGCATACGCAATTGCGAAAGATAATTTCAAGGCTAAATGGGTTTCGCTAATAGCTTCCAGTTCCCTGTTGGTTGATTATATTCTGACCGTTGCCGTGTCTGTATCAGCAGCCTTAGAAGCAGTTTCCTCTGCTTATCCTGCCGCTGAACCTTTCCGAACAGAATTAGGGATTACAATTGTATTTCTGCTATTGATTATGAATTTGCGTGGTGTGGCTGAGTCAGCAAAAATATTTGCATGGCCTACCATTGGATTTATGTTATGTATGCTCTTATTAATCTTTACTGGTGGATTCGATGCATTGCAACATGGATTTGTCCAGGGGCCTACCCCTCCATTTGGTACAGTGCCTGAAGGTTTAGGCATATTACTAATCCTAAAAGCTTTTAGTTCAGCTTGTTCGGCACTAACAGGAATCGAAACGATTTCAAATGCAGTCCCCGTTTTTAGGGATCCTCAACAAAGAGGAGCCATAAAAGCATATATCACTTTAGGAGCGATTACAGGGTTTACTCTTTTAGGTTTTGCATATTTGTTATATATCAAAGGCATTGCACCTTCATCTGAAAACACGATGTTATCTCAGTTAGCAGAAATGTATGTCGGTCATGGAATTTTATATCAGATTATCATCTGGTTCACATTTATTGTATTGATATTGGCGGCAAATTCAACTTTTACAGGTTTTGCACAATTATCTGCGATTGTCGCGGCTGATGGTTTTTTACCCCGTGCCCTAACAAACCGAGGGGATCGCTTAGCATATTCGAACGGTATTATTGCATTAGCAGCGGCTGCAAGCGTATTAATCTTAGCTTTCCATTCAGAAACCCATGCTTTAATTCCGCTTTATGCAATCGGTGTTTTTCTTTCCTTCACAATTGCACAATTTGGTTTGGTACGCCGATGGTTTAGAGTAAAGGGTTCACGTTGGCAAATTAAATTAGCCGTTAATATTGTTGGGTTGATTGTGACTTCCATCGTTACGGTTATTGTTGCCGTCACCAAGTTCACCGGTGGAGCATGGCTTGTCTTAGTGGTATTGCCCTTAATAATTTTATTATCCTTAGCTATACGTCGCCATTATAACTTTGTGGCACAAGATCTCCGAATAGACATTGATAAAGAGTTTCCAGAAATGCGAGAAGTAACAACGATTGTACTTGTTTCAGGAGTCCACAGAGTAGTTAATAATACACTATCTTTTGCTAAAAGTTTGGGCGGTAATATGATTGCTGTTTACGTGGGTTTTGATGATGAATCAATTGTTAAAATGGAGGAAAAATGGGAAAAATGGGGTTCGCCATGTAGGTTAGTTGTTCTTCGAAGTAAATATCGTTCAGTATTGGAACCACTTAATCGTTTTATGAAAGTAGTGGAAGAAAAGAAGGGCGAAGGGCACATACATTTGATTATTCCACAGTTTATACCTAAAAAATGGTGGCATAATTTGTTGCATAATCAAACTGCCCTTCAATTGCGACTTTGGTTTCTTCGCCATAAGAATGTAGTGATCACTACTGTACCGTATCAACTAAAAAAGTAAAAAAGGCATATGAAATCTAAAGTTTTTTTAATGTGAGGAATTACCCAAAAAGGTGTGCCTTCTTCTTTTTTCACTAACGAGTGCTTGAGTTTAAGAATGGGAGGTGCTGCGGCATCTCCTTTTCTTCTTCAACAAACGAAGTAGTTTTGTTGAAGAAGCATTCAAAAAAATTTATAAAAAGGGTACATATTAATAGCACTCACAATTTTGTGCGTGCTTTTTTGCTTGTTTTTATTTTGGCACCGGAGTAGGAGTAGTTCCCAAATTTTTTATTTCACATCACCACTGACATCTACTGCTACTGTAATTGAACAAAAACAATTATTTCAATTTTCACTTAATATTTGACACACATATTAGTGGTTGCTAATATGATAATATTAGAACATATTAGTGCTGTCTAATATGACTGGAGGTAAAGTTACCGATGGCAAAAACAGATGTTGATTTGAAGGTAAAGTTTCTAAGGGGATTTTCAGATAAAACAAGGATTCAAATTCTTGAATCAATTAAAGAACAAGAAAAAACTGTTTCAGAAATTGTAGAGGACCTCAATGGCAAGCAATCAAATATATCTCAACATCTAGCTTGTTTAAAAGGATGTGGGCTTATTGTTGGCAGACAAGACGGAAAATACATTAAATATAGCTTACGAAATCAACAAGTAAGAGAGTTGCTAAAAATGTTCCACACAGTGTTCGAAGAAGTGCAAACTGATATAGCTTGTTGTGAGAATCATATCGATTAAGGTGGTGAAGTACTTTGGCTGATAAATGTTGCAGTTCTAAAGAAATACAGAAAAATGATATAGATGAAAATAAAAGTTGTTGCAACGATAACTTAAAAGCATTAGAAAATGTTGTGGAAGTAAAGACTTCTTGCTGTAGCAGTGAATCTCTTGCTTTAGAAAAACCTAATGAGATAAAAAGTTCTTGCTGTAGCAGTGAATCTCTTGCTTTAGAAAAGCCTAATGAGGCAAAAAGCTCTTGCTGTAGCAGTGATTCAATTGCCTTAGAAAAACCTAACGGTCCCAAAAGCTCTTGTTGTAGCAGCAAGGTTGAAGAACTATCAAAAGACAGTCCTCTTTCGCCAGCTACTTCTGAAGAAAAAGTTGTATATCGTGTACACGGAATGGATTGTCCAGCTTGTGGTGTCACAATAGAAAAAGGGTTAAGTGCTTTAAAAGGGATTAGAGATGTAACAGTGAACTACAGCACAGCAAAACTACAGGTGGTTGGAGATATCGGTTCTTTTGATCAAATTGAAAATCAAATTAAAAAACTTGGTTATACGGTCGAATCACTTGAACGGAACAAAAATATGAGGACGTACACTATCGAAGGAATGGATTGTGGTAGTTGTGCAAAAAGTATCGAAAACCATTTGAATACTTTACCTTCAGTAAGAAAAGTAAGTGTGAATTTTTCTACTGGAAAAATGAAGATTGATCACGACAATAGCGTTGATGATATCATTTCAGAAGCAGCTAAAATCGGTTATAAAGCGTCATTGCTTACGAAGAGTAGCAAAGCTCCCGAAGCTCCTAAAAATTACGAAGGAAATGGTTTAATCATCTTTTCTGGGGTATTAATAGCTCTAGGGTTTATTGGGTCATACAATGGTATCTCAACATTAATGAGCAATATTTTGTACGCGATAGTAATCGTATTAACTGGATATAAGCCTGTGAAGAGTGCTTACTATGCTTTAAAAAGCCGTTCACTTGATATGAATGTATTAATGTCAGCTGCGGCAATTGGTGCTGCATTAATTGGTGAATGGTTAGAAGGAGCAACCGTTGTTTGGTTATTTGCATTGGGTATTGTTCTACAGAATCGATCAATCGAGAAGACAAGAAATTCTATTCGAAATTTAATGAATTTAGCTCCACCAGAAGCGTGGGTGTTAATTGGCACTGAATTGGTTAAAAAGCCAGTTGAAGAGATTTCAATTGGTCAGATAATCATTGTTAAACCAGGCGATAAAATTCCATTAGACGGAGAAATTGTTCAAGGTGTATCCAGCGTAAACCAAGCTCCTATCACAGGAGAGTCAATACCAGTTGATAAGGCAATTGGTGATACAGTTTATGCCGGTACGATAAATGAGAGTGGCTCTCTTGAAATTAAAGTAACTAAGTTAGTTGAAGATACTACCATATCAAAGATTATTCACTTGGTAGAAGAGGCTCAAGAACAAAAAGCACCTACACAGGCATTTGTCGATAAATTTGCAAGTATTTATACACCTATTGTTTTCGTATTAGCAATAGCTATTATGGTGATACCTCCCCTTCTTGGATTAGGTACTTGGGGAGAATGGTTTTATAAGGCACTGGAACTATTAGTAATTGCTTGTCCTTGTGCTCTGGTTATTTCGACACCTGTAACGATTGTATCTGCAATCGGCAATGCAGCTAAAAATGGTGTTCTAATTAAAGGTGGATCATTCTTAGAAATCGCAGGATCTATAAATGCCATTGCTTTTGACAAAACAGGTACATTAACTAAAGGAAAGCCTACGGTTTCTGAAATAAAGGCTCTAGGCACTTCAGAAGACGAGTTATTATCCCTTGCTTTGACATTAGAGGATTATTCAACTCATCCAATAGCTAAAACAATTGTAAACTATGCAAAAGAAAAGGGCATACAATCAAAGAATGGCCAGTTGTTTAAAAGTATAGTTGGAAAAGGGGTTCAGGCTACTATTGGTGGAGTCATTCATTATACAGGAAATCTTAAACTGTTTGAAGAAATGAATGTTTCATTAGGCAATATAAAAACCATAGAAGAAGAGTTTCAAAGAAAAGGAAAAACAGTAGTTATTATTGGTACTGAACAAAAGTTATTGGGTATAATTGCTGTCTCTGATACTTTACGTAAGACAACGGTTAATGCCTTAAATGCTTTAAAACAAGTTGGCATTAATCAAACCATAATGTTGACTGGAGATAATGAAGGAACAGCTAAAGTGATTGCCTCTGAAGCTCCAATTGACCGTTATTTTGCTGAATTAATGCCAGAAGATAAAGTAAATTCTATTAAGCAATTACAAAAAGAAGGTTATAGGGTTGCGATGGTTGGAGACGGCATAAATGATGCTCCAGCACTAGCAACGTCTGATTTGGGGATTGCAATGGGTGGTGCCGGTACAGACACAGCAATGGAAACAGCAGATATTGTTTTAATGGCGGACAATCTCGAAAAGCTACCTCATACAATCAAATTAAGTAGAAAAGCATTAAAAATAATTAAACAAAACATTTGGTTTTCATTAATTGTAAAGTTTATTGCCCTAGCTTTAATTTTCCCTGGATGGCTAACATTATGGATAGCTGTGTTAAGTGATACTGGTGCTGCCATAATTGTAATTTTAAATGCACTACGCCTATTGAAAATTAAAGTTTAAAAACGATTTATATATCCCAAGGTTAATCTAGTTTGGTGTATTTACGTATTCCATTATTCGGTGCGATGCTTTAACAAGGCATCGCCCTTTTCTGGTTTGATACACAAAGCAGATTGTGAAGAATTGTACTTAAAGTAACGGGTGCAAGAGTTAAAGATCGGAGCTGTCATTTTGACGGCTTTTCTTTTAGTGCTAACGTGGCAGATTAGTTCAATAAATAATTTCAAATATACCAAGGACATACCCTTGAAAATGTTGAATAAAGTATCATTAAGAGATTTTCAATTTGGGGTTGATTTCGTTGGATGAATTGAAAAAAGTTGTACTTCGACTGATTTAAATTATTGCAATCTTATCAATTGGTTTACTTTTCACAATATATATATTAGGACCTATTTACGAGAACTTTGGAATTTTATTTACTGGAAACGTATGGGTGAACTGGTTTGGAATTTCTTATATTTTATTCGTCTTATACACGTTGATTGTTGTTTTGTGTATATCTAAGGAAAGTATTCTCTTTAAAAAGCGGCTTGCATCGGTATTCTTTTGGCTTACTTTTATTGGTTCAAATTATGTAGTTTTTATCCCTTTTATAAAAGGGGAAAATCCATTCTAAGGATAAATAAGGAAGAAAAAATATTATGCTTTATTCAGCTAACGGGTGCGATTGTTCAATTATGGCAGTCGCTTTCTTTGTTCCGCTAACGTGGCAGGATAGTTGAAGAAGGAATATGTATTTACTTCTAGAATATACATAATTTGGGATCGTGGAGGTGGGAGCTATTCAGTCTCTTTGATGCATCGAACACGCTTTCAAGCATTGATAACAAAAGAGAATTTGTAGAACAATTTGGCTGATAAAAAAGTAAAGAGAGGGAGACCAAATGAAAAAGATTACAACGGGACAAAGCAACAGCGGATTCTCCGAAACAGGGCTGCACAGAATGCGCAACGTGCTGGCAAGGTATGTCGATTCCGGGAAGATTCCTGGGCTCGTTGCTCTGGTCAGCAGACACGGTGAGACACACGTCGAAGCGATCGGCACGATGCGCCATGACGGTGGCGCGCCGATGCGCCGGGACACGATCTTCCGGATGGCCTCGACGTCCAAGCCGGTTGCGATAGCGGCGGCGATGATCCTGCTCGACGAGTGCAGGCTGCGGCTGGATGACCTGGTAGAGCAGTGGCTGCCGGAACTCGCCGACCGGCGGGTGCTGAAGCGGATCGATGGCCCGCTGGACGATACCGTGCCGGCGCGGCGGCCGATCACCGTACGGGACCTGCTGACCTCCACGTTCGGGCTCGGCATGGATATGACGACGCTAGGCACTCCGATCATGAACGCGATCTTCGAGCAGGGGCTCACACCCAATCTACCGGAGCCGGTGCCCGAGCCGGATGAGTGGATGCGCCGCCTTGGCCAGCTTCCGCTGATGTACCAGCCCGGAGAGCGCTGGCAGTACCACATCAGCAACGATCTACTCGGCGTGCTCGTCGCCAGGGTCACGGCCCAGTCGTTTGAGACGTTCCTGCGCGAACGCATCTTCAACCCCCTGGGCATGAAGGACACCGGTTTCCACGTGCCCGCCGACAAGATCGACCGGCTGCCAACCCTCTACGCCCCCGACCCGCAGACCGGAGAGTTCATCGTGTGGGACGAGGCCAAGGGGGGACGCTACAGCCAGCCTCCGGCTTTCCAGGGTGGCGGCGGCGGACTGGTCTCCACCGTCGACGACTACCACGCCTACTTCCGGATGCTTCTGAATCACGGGATGCACGGGACCGAACGGATCCTGTCCCGGCCCGCCGTCCAGCTGATGACCACCAACCGCCTCACGCCCGAGCAACAAGCCGCCCGAAACGCCATGGCCAGCAACAACGTCCATGTGTCATTCGGCCAAGGGCAACACGGCGGCTGGGGCTTCGGGATGGCGGTGCGCACCTACCGTGGTGACTACGCGTCCATCGGCCAGTTCGGCTGGGACGGCGGAAGCGGCACCGCGACGTACGCCGACCCGGACAAACAGCTCACCGGAATCCTGCTCACCCAGGTCGGGGCGTCCACTCCGGATTCATCGCGGCTTATCCACGACTTCTGGACCACGGTCTACCAGGCAATCGAAGACTAACACCGAGCCCGCACTCAACCCACGACACCCAACGGTCAGCCCCCTGGCGGCCGATTGGAAGCAAAAGTTGCCTTTGGTAATTTGCTTAGACGCTTCCCAGATTTAAAATTGGCGATTGATCCAGATGAGTTAATTTATAACAATAATGGAGTGGTACGTTCCATTGCTAGTATCCCAATGATTTTCTAACCTTCGGTGGTACCAATTTCATAAACTGAACACATACCGTTTTTTGTGGTGGCTATATAGGTGTTAAACCAGTAGAGAATAATCTACTGGTTTTTTTCTTTCATAATAGGTTGCTTGAAGAAAAAATTGTGTGTACATATTAATTTTATTATCAAGTCTTAACAGAATCTTTACACCATCCTCCAGTATCTGAACACTATCTTTATTCCAAATTCAATAAAATAATTTCAAGAAGATAAATTGATTAATTTTCCGACGATTTAGTGAAGTTGGAAAAATTGAAAAGGAGAGTTGTAAAGGTGAATGCCGTTTTACTTTTCGCTGGAATTGTAGGTATGTCGTTATTTGTTTACTTGTTGTACGTCTTATTTAAGGGTGAAAATCTATGACCAATATTATTTTACAAGATACTTTTTTTATTGCTGTTTTAGTCGGATTATCAATTCCAATAGGTGTTTATATTTATAAGGTGATGACTGGTCAAAAAGTATTTTTGACCAAAATTTTATCGCCAGTAGAGAATTGTGTTTATAAATTCATCGGTAATTGGAATGTAGAAGGCATGGGAGCAAAACAATATTTAGTTTCTGTTATGACCTTTAGCACAATAGGGCTACTCTTTCTTTGGGGATTACAAATGATTCAAGGTTTCCTTCCTATAAATCCTGAAGGGATGAAGGGGACTAGTTGGCATCTAGCGTTCAATACAGCAGCAAGTTTTGTTTCTAACACGAATTGGCAAGCCTATTCTGGCGAGAGCACTCTATCATATTTGACCCAGTCTATTGGACTGACAGTTCAAAATTTTGTTTCAGCGGCAACAGGTATCGCTGTTCTATTCGCACTGATTCGAGGTTTCATTCTCAAAAAAGAACAAAAGATAGGTAACTACTGGGTAGATATCACGAGAATAACACTTTATGTTTTGATTCCTCTGTCGCTAGTTGTGGCACTACTTATTGCTTCACAAGGTGTGGTGCAAACGTTTGCTCATTATAAAGTTGTTTCGATGTTGGAGAATGGTGTAAATCAAATTATTCCATTAGGACCTGCCGCAAGTCAGATTGCAATAAAACAACTTGGTACAAACGGTGGTGGATTTTTTGGAATGAACTCAGCTTTTCCATTGGAAAATCCAACATCGTTCTCCGACTTTATACAAGTGCTATCTATTCTAATTATCCCTGCTGCACTTTGTGTTTCATTTGGGAAAGCAGTAAATGATAGCAAACAAGGTAAATCAGTATATATTACCATGCTGATTCTATTTGTGGTATCAATCGTAGCTGTAACCATCAGTGAGCAATTTGCTGCACCAGTTTTTCATGGAGTAGCAACTTCAGGAAGTATAGAAGGAAAAGAAGTCATTCATGGTGTAGGTGCTTCAGCCTTATGGGGTACAGCAACAACTGCAGCTTCAAATGGCTCCGTGAATGCCATGCATGACAGTTTTACTCCACTCTCTGGCATGGTTCTCATGTTCCTTATGCAATTGGGGGAAATAATCTTTGGTGGTGTAGGAAGCGGGCTTTACGGAATGTTGGCTTTCGTAATGTTGACTGTCTTCATCGCAGGATTGATGGTTGGGCGAACCCCTGAATATTTAGGTAAGAAAATTGAACCGTTTGATATGAAGATGGTTTGTTTAATTGTTCTTGCACCACCGCTCTTAACACTATTAAGTACAGCACTTGCAGTTTCTATGCCAGCTGCTTCGTCATGGCTTAACAATTCAGGAGCACACGGATTTTCAGAAATCCTTTATAATTTTTCTTCAATGGCTAATAACAATGGAAGTGCATTTGGTGGATTCACATCCAATACAGTTTTCACAAACATTATTGGTGGAATTGTGATGTTATTGGTTCGCTTTATTCCAATTGGAGCTATTCTTTATCTGGCAGAAAATCTTGCTCGGAAGAAAACAACTGCTGCAAGTGAAGGAACTTTATCAACTAGTAATACCATGTTTGTTGGATTATTAGTCTCAGTCATTCTTTTAATCGGAGCCCTCAGTTTCTTACCTGTTTTAGCCTTGGGCCCGATTGCAGATTATTTTACACATTAATTTGAGGTGAAAACGATGAATGGAAAGCATATTAACAAGAGTATTTTGAATGACGCATTTCGTCAGTCTTTGGTAAAACTATCACCTCGTGTACAGTTAAAAAACCCTGTCATGTTGGTGGTATATATTGGAGCAATCTTTACAACATTTCTATATATTCTTTCTTTCATGGGGATCAAAGATGAGAATTCATGGTACACCTTAGCCATTGCGCTCATTTTATGGTTTACAGTTTTATTTGCTAATTTTGCAGAGTCGATTGCAGAAGGACGTGGCCGTGCGCAAGCAGATAGTCTACGCAGTGCGAAAAAGGATGTAAAAGCAAAGAAGTTAAAATCAGCAACTAATATCGATGAGTACACTGAAGTATTATCCAACACATTGAAAAAAGGTGATCTTGTATTTGTCAGTGCTGGTAATCAGATCCCAATGGATGGTGAGGTAATTGATGGGGCAGCATCTGTTGATGAGAGTGCGATCACTGGAGAGTCTGCGCCTGTCATTCGTGAATCTGGTGGGGACAGAAGTGCTGTTACAGGAGGTACAACAGTCGTTTCAGATTGGTTAATCATTCAAGTGACAGCAGAGGCAGGTGAAAGCTTTCTTGATAAAATGATAGCTATGGTGGAAGGTGCATCTAGAAAGAAAACGCCAAATGAAGTTGCACTCCAAATTCTTTTGGTTACATTGACGATTATTTTTCTTGTTGTAACAGCTACACTACTCCCATTTTCGAACTTTGTAAGTAAGTTAGCAGGTACGGGTACTGCGATTTCAATTACAAATGTTATTGCTCTGTTAGTGTGTCTTGCACCTACAACAATCGGCGCCTTACTTTCATCAATAGGTATTGCAGGCATGAGCCGACTCAATCAAGCGAATGTTTTAGCAATGAGTGGTCGTGCTATTGAAGCTGCTGGTGATGTGGATATCCTATTATTAGATAAAACAGGGACAATTACACTAGGAAATCGTCAAGCAAGCGAGTTTATTCCAGTTTGCAATGTTGAAGAAAGAGAATTAGCTGATGCAGCTCAACTCTCTTCCTTAGCAGATGAGACAGCTGAAGGCAGAAGTATCGTTATTCTTGCAAAAGAAAAGTTTGATATTCGTGGTCGAGATCTTAGTCAATTAAATGCAAACTTCATTGAATTCTCAGCAAAAACTAGAATGAGTGGTGTTGATTTTGGGGGAAATGAAATCCGAAAAGGGGCTGTTGACGCAATTAAAAACTATGTTCTACAAAAGGGTGGGGAATACCCATCTGAATGTGACCAAATTGTCAAACGAGTTGCAGGAGCTGGAGGTACACCGTTGGTTGTTGCACAAAACACAAAAGTGTTGGGTGTTATTTACTTAAAAGACATTGTTAAAAACGGTGTTAAGGAACGTTTTGGTGACTTGCGTAAAATGGGTATCAAAACCATCATGATTACAGGTGATAATCCGATGACAGCTGCAGCAATTGCAGCAGAAGCAGGTGTAGACGATTTCTTGGCAGAGGCTACACCTGAAGCCAAATTAGCACTGATTAGAGATTACCAAGCAAAGGGACATTTAGTAGCAATGACGGGTGATGGAACGAATGATGCACCTGCATTGGCTCAAGCAGACGTTGCAGTGGCAATGAATAGTGGTACACAAGCAGCGAAAGAAGCAGGAAATATGGTTGACTTAGATTCTAGTCCTACGAAGTTGATTGACATAGTTAGAATTGGAAAACAGCTTTTAATGACAAGGGGCGCTTTAACCACATTTAGTGTGGCAAATGATGTGGCAAAATATTTTGCTATTATCCCAGTTCTGTTTTTTGGGATATTTCCTCAATTAACAACGCTAAATATTTTAGGATTTACAAGTACAACGAGCGCGATATTGTCAGCGATCATTTACAATGCGTTAATCATTGTCTTTTTAATCCCATTAGCATTAAAAGGTGTTAAATATCGTGAATTGCCAGCTGGAAAGCTACTAAAAAGAAATATTTTGATTTATGGTCTGGGTGGAGTAATTGCACCTTTCTTGGCAATCAAAATGATAGATATGATTCTGACCGTAAGCGGTCTTGTGTGAGGTGGTACTGATGACAAACATATCAAAAACATTTAGACCAGCTTTATTTATTTTTATTGCAATGACAATTCTTTGTGGTGTGGTGTATACGAGTGTTGTAACTGGAATTGCTCAACTAATATTTCCAAACCAATCAAATGGAAGCATTGTCACGGTTACACTAAAAGATGGAACAAAGAAGGACGTTGGTTCCGAATTAATTGCTCAAAAATTTACTGAACCAAAATATTTAATTGGGAGATCAATAGATACAACAAATCTTTCACCTGTTAGCGCTGAACAAGAAAAACTTGTCCAAGAGCGAATTGATTGGTGGCATAAATTTGATCCAGACAACAAATCTGATATCCCGATGGATTTAGTTACAGCTTCAGGTAGTGGAGTCGACCCATATATTTCACCAGCAGCAGCTGAATACCAGGTGTCAAGAATTGCAAAAACAAGAGGAATAAGTGAAGATAATGTTAGAAAAATCATCAATCAATATACTACCGACAGATTTCTAGAATTCATTGGAGAACCTGGGGTAAATGTTTTAAAGGTAAATTTAGCTCTTGATGGTCTCTATAAAGGATAGTGATTTCGTATGATGCAAGAAGATAAACGTCCAAATCCGGATAAGCTTTTAGAAGACATACTTGAACAACAAAAGAAAGTTGGTAAACTAAAAATCTTCTTTGGCTATGCAGCAGGTGTAGGAAAAACCTATTCGATGTTAGACGAGGCAAGAGAACATTTTGGCAATGGTGTTGATGTCTTAGTAGGATATGTTGAACCGCATACAAGACCAGAGACCACGCAACTTCTTGAAGGTTTGCCAATGTTACCTTCAAAAAAGACTTCTTATAGAAACATAGAGCTGAAGGAATTTGATTTAGATGCAGCTTTAATCAGGAAGCCTGAACTCATTTTAGTTGATGAGCTTGCTCATACTAATGCTCATGGTCTTCGTAACAAAAAACGATATCAGGACATTGAGGAACTTTTGAATACTGGAATAAATGTATATACAACCGTAAATGTCCAACATATTGAAAGCTTGAACGATATTGTTCAAGATATTACAAAGATTACTGTAAGAGAAACTGTACCAGATACCTTTTTTGATCGCGCAGATTCTGTAAAACTGATTGATATTGATCCTGTAGAATTATTAAAACGATTTGAAGAAGGAAAAATATATAGCCCTGACAGAGTTGCAACAGCTATTAATAACTTTTTTACAGTGGAAAATCTTCGACTTTTACGTGAGATAGCCATGCGGAAAGTTGCGGATAGAATCAGCCATGAGAACCTGAATACACGACGTAGTTTCGCTAAAATGGCCAATACAAAACTTCTAGTTTGTATTGGTCCCTCTCCTTCGTCAGCGAAATGCATTAGATGGACTGCGAGGACGGCTGAAGCATTTCATGCACCTTGGGTAGCTGTTTATGTAGAAAATATGGATAGTGGTCGATTTACAGAACAACAACAAAAATCGCTTAGGATGAATATGGATTTAGCAGAGAAATTAGGTGCTGAAATTGTAACAATTAATGGAGACAATATTGCAACAGCTGTTGCAGAATATGCAAAGCTATCAGGTATCACGAATATTGTGATTGGTAAGAGTCGAAATAAGAAATCATTTAAGAACGTCTTTGAAATGGATTTTGAAGACCAGCTTATATCGCTTTTACCAAGTTTGGAGATTCATATCATTCCTGATAGTAACACACTCCGACCATATAGAAAAACGAGAAGATTTCATTTCCGTAGTCAAGTACAGTTTTTTTGGAGAGATGCTCTTAAGTCTATTGTATTATTAATGTTAGCAACTATTGTTTCAATTGAACTTCGTGCGCTTGGAATCGGTGAACAAAATGTGATAATGGTTTATATTCTGTCGGTACTCGTTATCTCTAGAATCACAATAGGGTATCTCTATGGTATAGTTTCTTCATTTTTAAGTGTTCTAGCATTTAATTTCTTTTTTACTGTACCTTATTACACATTTAATGCTATTCAAGCAGGATATCCAGTTACCTTTTTCATTATGTTGTTAGTCGCATTGTTCGCAAGTGCTTTGACGGTTCGTATTAAAACACAAGCAAGACTTGCTGTAGAAAGAGAGCGTCGGACAGAGGTTCTTTATGAAATAAACAAAAAGTTGTTAGCTGCCAGAGGGCTTGATAGTATTGTGAATCTGACAAATGAATATGTAGTTAAACTGTTCAATCGAACAGTAATTTTTTACACAGAAGATCCCGAAAACGGGACAATAGGTTACTTGAAGCAATTTTCAGAGGAGATAAAGGACGACATTTTACAATCTGAGAGTGAAAAAGCAGTCGCACATTGGGTATTTGTTAACCACAAACCAGCTGGAGCTGGAACTGACACACTAATGGGAGCAAAAGCTTATTATTTTCCTGTAGTATCACAAAAAAAGATACTTGGTGTAATGGGAATATCCTGTGAAAAAAGCCTTCTCGATCATGATGATCGTCTTTTTTTACAAATGATTACTGCACAAGTAGCAATGGCCTTAGAACGCCAGTATTTATCAGATGAACAGCGCATAATTCTGGTAGAATCTGAAAAAGAGAAAATGAGAAGTAATCTATTGCGTGCAATCTCACATGATTTAAGAACACCCTTAACCGCTATTCTAGGTGCGAGTTCTGCCATTCTCGAAAATCAAGCATCTTTTGATGAGTCAACAAAAAACAATTTGATTGCGAACATAATAGAAGATTCCCAATGGTTAATTCGAATGGTAGAAAACTTGTTGTCTGTAACACGAATCCATGAAGGAACAATGAATGTTTCCAAATCACCGGAGGCTGTGGAGGAAATTGTTGCAGAAGCAGTAAGTCGAATTAGAAAGAGATTTCCAGAGAGCAATATTTCTGTAAAGGTACCTAATGAACTTTTAATTGTTCCCATGGATGGCACATTAATTGCACAGGTCCTGATTAATCTTCTTGAAAATGCGGTCAAACATTCACAAAACAATACAGCAATTGATGTAAATGTGAAAAAGAATAAGAATTATGCAGTAATTGAGGTAATTGATAACGGAGAAGGAATTGCTGCTGAAGATTTACCATATTTATTTACAAGTTTTGTACCAAATGGAAAGAAAAGTGCCGATTCATCAAGAGGGATGGGAATAGGTCTTTCCATCTGTATGTCAATTATTAAGGCACATCAAGGTAAAATGAGTGCAGAAAACCGAAAGTCAGGTGGAGCAGTATTCCGATTTTCTTTACCACTATCATAACAAGTAAACCAGGTTCAGAAATAACAGGTAAGCTAAAGAAAGGCTGTGTAAAATGGTGTATAAAACTTTGATTTTAATCGTTGAAGATGAAGCAGGTATAAGCAATTTTATTTCTGCTATATTAACTTCAAATCATTATCAAATCATAAAAACTAAAAAGGGAAATGAAGCCATTTCAATGATGGCTTCTCATTCGCCTGATTTAATTTTGTTGGACTTAGGATTGCCAGATATTGATGGAATCGAGGTTTTAAAAGCTATTAGACAATGGAGCGAGGTGCCTATTATTGTTGTATCAGCTCGTGGGCATGAACGGGAAAAAGTAGAAGCGCTTGACCTGGGTGCGGATGATTATATTACAAAACCATTTGGCACTTCAGAGTTGCTTGCTCGAATTCGGACTGCTATTAGGCGAAATAAGAAAGCTATAGAAAGTGATGATCAAAGTCTCAAAAAGTTTAGCGTTGGAGAATTTGAAATCGATTTTGAGAAGCGAAAAGTTCTTATCAAAGGGAAGGAAGTTCATTTTACTCCAATTGAATACAAAATCATTACTTTGCTTTCTGAGCATGCTGGCAAAGTGTTAACACATGACTTTATCATTAAAAAAATATGGGGACCATACACCAATGAAACGCAAGCATTACGAGTCAATATGGCAAATATCCGCAGAAAATTAGAATCAAATCCTGCTGAGCCAAAATACATTCTAACTGAAATGGGTGTTGGGTATAGAATGATAGAAAGCATTTAAAACAAGCTATGAAAATAACTTGTTTTTTTGCTTTAGAAAAAAAATAACACAAAGAGGCTATCTGGAAATGAGAATAAACTTTAAATTATAATGGGGCAGTCACGCTGTTGATGCAATACTTGCTCTCTACTCAGCAAATTTAATTTGATTTCTTATTTAGCTAACGGGTGCTTTTATTGAAAAAGTACTTGTTTTAAAAAAATTCAAAGAATGTTGATAAACCCACCAACATCCCTTTTGTGTTGTCAATTACACTCCACACATTGTGAAGCGGTCGTGGTTGGAGTTGGTATAATAGAAAAGCAGTTGATAAAGAAAAAATCTATACCATCTGATTTTTTGTTTATAAAAATACCATTCAGGACCGATTTTCGTTAAAATAAATATTGCCGGTTTTCACAATAGTTTTTCACAAATTATAAATGTCCAAATGTACTTGTGTTTGATAATAAGTTATTTAGCATGATATAAGTGTAAAAGAAGTGGAACATTTGGCTTTATATTTTTTGACCGAGAGTTTGAAGTTGTATCCATAGTGAGAGGATTTGAGTTTGAAATGATAGATAATTTTTGGCGTGATTTACCACGACCATTTTTTGTACTTGCACCAATGGAAGATGTGACAGATGTTGTTTTTCGTCACGTAGTAAGTGAAGCCGGTCGACCGGATGTATTTTTCACAGAGTTTACAAACTCAGATAGCTATTGTCATCCAGAGGGCATGAAAAGTGTGCGTGGCCGTTTGATTTTTACAGAAGATGAACAGCCAATGGTGGCACATATTTGGGGGGATAATCCAGAATATTTCCGTCAAATGAGTATTGGCATGGCAGAGCTAGGATTTAAAGGCATCGATATTAATATGGGCTGCCCTGTACCGAATGTGGCATCGAGGGGGAAAGGTAGTGGACTTATTCTGCGTCCAGACGTTGCGGCAGAACTTATTCAAGCAGCAAAAGCGGGCGGACTGCCTGTCAGCGTGAAAACACGACTTGGCGATAAGGATGTAAATGAGTGGGAGGAGTGGCTAACGCATATTTTAAAACAGGATATTGCGAACCTTTCTATTCATTTACGTACAAGAAAGGAAATGAGCCAAGTAGATGCGCATTGGGAGCTAATTCCGGAAATCAAAAAATTACGTGACCGTATCGCACCAAATACGCTATTAACAATCAATGGAGACATTCCTGACCGTCAAACTGGGCTGCAGCTTGCTGAACAATATGGTATTGATGGCGTTATGATCGGGCGAGGTATTTTTAAAAATCCTTTTGCTTTTGAAAAAGAGCCAAAAGAGCATAGCAGTAAAGAATACCTTGATCTTTTAAGACTGCAGCTTGATCTTCAAGATCAATATGCGGAAGCACTGCCACGTTCAATCACAGGGCTTCATCGCTTTTTCAAAATTTATGTCAAAGGATTCCGTGGAGCTGGTGAATTAAGAAATCAATTGATGAACACGAAATCAACAGATGAAGTGCGTGGATTGCTTGATAACTTTGGAAAAGAATGTTGATGGGACGGGGACAGTGAAATGATGTAACTCTCAAAAAGTTAGAGAAAAAATGAATCACATCAACTCATGTGTACTTATTTTATTCAGTTTCAAGTTCCTTTGCAGCCGGCAACTTTTGTTTTGATAAAGTCTGTTTTCTGAAAGAAAAAGGTCTCAAGAATGTAATAAACCCACCAGCACCCTTGTGTTGCCACATACACTCTGCACTTTGTGAGGCTGTGGCGAAAATTGAATTGGTATGAGAGTAACAGCCTTGTCCATTAGCGATAAGGCTGTTTTTCCGTAATTTGAGTGGTATCAGTAACTGTCTTTCTTTGCGTCTTTACTAATCGGAGTTATTCCCAAATATATAGATTATCCTCCTGGATGGTATCCAATAGGGTATGGACTTGATGGTTGCAGTCTAGTTATTAAACCAGATGCTGAGAATAAAGGTTCACTTTATTGGTTAGATAATGGTGGAACATTAGTTGATTCAAACGGCTATTTAAACTTTAATTTGATAAATGATTTGACCATTTTTTCGTTGCACAAGGTTGTAAGTTTTGGGAGTGGAGTCTTTTTTCTTTATAGAATGGTTCGATTAGCAGTTTTTAATAAATATAAGCAAGCCAAGCTACCGATTGGGTAAATCAATTGTAAAAAACTCGATTAAAGAGAACTACTTACGTTCTAATTTTAATTGGAACATGTTGAAAATCAGACATTCAGTTGTCTTACTTCTAATACCGGCATTAACTATTAATAAAACCGAGATAAATACAGTAATAACTAAGGAAATACTACAGCAATTACCAGCCATTACTACTGTTGCAACGGAAAGGTAGGTATTACTGCTATTCAACTAGTTGGTCTGGTCTGATATTTAATGTGAGAGGAGGAGCTGTCAATTCAGGCAAAGTGAACCATTATTATAGTAAGATTGTGAAATCCTGTACTTAAACTAACTGGGCAGTATAGCATTCCTGTAGATTGTTAAATATCAGGTTTGAAAAAAATAGAGCCTCTCAGTAAGATACGAGTATAGAGTCCAATCTAACTCAGAATCTTAAGGAGGAAGCCCTACTATGAATTTTAAAATGCAGGACAAACAAAATCAACTAATAGAAAGAATTTCCGATACACATCTTATTGTTGGTGTGGATATCGCTCAACAACTACACGTTGCCAGAGCAGTTAACTTCCGTGGAATTGTAGTTGGAGATCCTCTTACATTCGAAAATAATGAAGAGGGGTTCGTTAAACTATTAAACTGGATTCATAATTTAAAAAGACTAAAAAACTTAGATGCAGCAATAGTAGGTATGGAGCCTACAGGCCATTACTGGATTAACCTAT
>NZ_JBGBPR010000042.1:0-24224 GCF_041106275.1 Neobacillus sp. BF23-41 | reverse complement strand
GGTAGGACTCGAACCTACGACCGATCGGTTAACAGCCGATAGCTCTACCACTGAGCTACTGCGGAACAATTCTAACTTCCTATTTACATGATCATCGGATAATGAATCAAATTCAAGATGTTTGTTGGATGGTTTTAGTGGAAATGACGGGAGTTGAACCCGTGTGCAAAGATATTGGCACTTATACTTCTACGAGTGTAGTCAGTAGAATTGATTTCACTTACTTCGTTAGCCTACTGACAAGCGTTGAAGCAGCTAGTCTGGTTCGTCTCTTCCTTCATCCTCAGACGGTGGAATTCGGCGTAGTCCACTTATGATGAGTCCCTTCCCTACCACATGGACGATGGAGGGAGGAACCGCTATCGTCTGTTATTAGGCAGCGAAAGCGAAGTTGTTGTTTTGTTTGCCAGTTATTAGGCTTTATCGTTTTTACGAGGACGAATCCCTCGACTCGCCATATAAGCTCAAACTATCCCTGTCGATACCATGACATCCCCATAATAAAATGGCAGAGGAGAAGGGATTTGAACCCTCGCGCCGGTTACCCGACCTACACCCTTAGCAGGGGCGCCTCTTGAGTACTTCTCTGTAATAAAAGGTTACGCGTTAGTTCCGTTAAGAACTTACAAGAGAAATATATCATGTCTGCCAAATGGATGATAGCTGTAAATTTTGGTAGTCCAAAAGACCTAGTTATGTCTTAAAAACTTTTTGGTTAACTTATATTTGATGCTGATTGATGATTTCGTGTAAATTTGATTTCCACATAAAAGTACCATTAATTATAGTTTAATACTATTTCTTGTATAAAGAACAAACGTTCGCGTATAATATAAAATATGACCCCTGCTGCTGTTAATAGAAGCACCATGGCTTACCTAATTTAGTGACAAAGGAGAAAGTAAAATGATTAAACCCTATTTAATGTTTAACAGAGAATGCGAAGAGGCTTTTAAATGGTATCAAAAAGCATTTGATGGAGAAATGATTTTAATGCAAAGATACGGTGAGATGCCGGCAATTCCTAATTTTCCTATTCCTGAAAGCCATAAAAACCTTGTGTTGCATGCACAATTGAAATTAACAGATTCGGGTATTATTATGGGTTCTGATGGAAATCGAGACTTTCCAAATAGCGAAAAAGTGGTCATCAGTGTCGAACTTGACTCTGAAGAGCGTGCTAAAAATGCATGGAATGTGCTCGAAGATGGCGGAACCATTCTTATGGATCTTCAACCAACATTCTTTGCCAAGCTGCATGGTTCTGTGAAGGATAAATATGGAGTAAGTTGGATGTTTACAGTAGAATAGATACGGCATCCCCATGTTACAAAAATGATTATTCTAGTTTAAGATAACAACAAAAAAAAATCCCCTCCAAGTCTAGAAATCTTTGATGATTCTTTAGACTGAGAAGGGATATTTTTCGCTAGTCATTCACTCTCACCTATTTTCTTTTCAACATTAATGCTCTTATTTTCTATTTTTTGTAAAAACTCCATTAAAATGTACGTGATGATAAATAACAACAATGCGGCGATCTCCAGATTAATATAATACATAATCCCACTGCCAAAAAATGATAATATTGTTTTTGTTTCTGAAGGGTTCGCTAAGAAGAAAAAATTCGTTCCAAGCTTTTGATTCAAGAAAAAAATAGGTACGGCGATAATGTTCACAGTTAAAAAGTTAAATAAAACCCCTTTCCTAGGAATCCTGTAACCTTCAAAATGAATAAAATACAATACGGACAATGGAATAGCTGAATGTTGAAGGAAATATCTTATGAATCGAAAATGAGGAAATTGATTGACAATACCAGGAGTAATCATACTTAAAATAGGAGGTAGGGTACCGATAAAAAATAACAAATTAAACGCTTTTTGATTGTTTTTCAAGTATAAGAACAGTGCTAAAAAGGTACTAATTGAACAAAGCTGTAATGGAAGATCATCGACTTCCCATTTATTTGTTAATATTAACCACAAATGTTGTGATATCTCACAAACAAGCAAAATACCGAATAGTATCCATTTCATAATTGGCTGGTATGGTTTAAGTTTCTTTTTGTAATAAACTAAAGCGCAACATGTAATAAAGAAGAGAATTAACGTTACAATATGGGGAATAGAAAACAACGTGAAATTCCGCATTTCTGTAACAGAAAACATGATTTCATCACCTCTCACTGTGCATATAAGGCGGAGAGCTAAATCTAATACTTTTCATATAAGCTGCTTATTGCCGCTACAGCTTTTTAACCTCGGTTTTACTTTATATCCATTTCCTTTATATATATTTTTAATTTCTTGTACTAATTCTCAAAATTCCTCATTACACTGAACACAGCTAGTATTAAAATGTTGTAAACTATATTTCTCCCACGCAAATCACCTCTTAGGTTAAAATACTATTGATTTTTCACAGAAAAGGGTGTCCTAAAAACTACACCCTTTTCTGGTTACTGGACTCTCTAAAAAAAAAACACTTCACTTATATTTTTAGTGGAGTGTTTTGTCTGTTTTATTTATTAAATGCTTTAAAATTCTTCGTATACTGCAGGATCTTGGTTGTTTATTCTGCCATAAGGGCGAGTTAATCCTGATATGATACTCATTTCTATTTCATCTAGGGAGAAGTCAAAAATAGATATATTTTCAAGCTGCCTTGCAGGAGATGATGATTTAGGAATGGCAATGGCCCCAAGTTGATAGTGCCAACGTAAAATAATTTGTGAAATCGATTTGTTATGATGATCGGCAATCTGTTGAATGGTATCATTTTGTAAAACTTCATTTGCTCGAGCAATTGGGCTCCAGGATTCCGTTGTAATGTTATTTTCTTCATGCCATTTTCTTTGTGGTGCTTGATTGAATAATGGGTGTAATTCGATTTGGTTAAGGCTAGGTTTCACACCTGTTTCTTTTTCTAAACGCTCTATATGTTCAGGTAAGAAATTACAGACACCGATCGAACGAATAAGCCCCCATTTTTTAGCATCAATTAATGCTTCCCAAGCTTCAACGTAAATGTCCTGTTTCGGATTTGGCCAATGAATGAGATATAAATCATAATAATCTAGATTTGCCCGAAATAACGATTCTTGAATGGTCGCAACCGCCCTGCCATAGGTTTGATAGCGACCTGGCAGTTTCGATGTAATCTTTAATTTTTCTCTTGCAACAGAACTGCGTCTAACAGCCTCACCAACCGTGCCTTCATTTTCATAATTATAAGCAGAATCTATTAGTCTATATCCCATATCAATTGCGCTTAAGATCGAATGAACACCATCATTCCCTCTTAGCTTATATGTACCCAAACCAATCACTGGCAAAGTTAGCCCATCATTAAGTGTAATTTCTGGAATTGATTTATCCATCACTAATCACTCCTTTCCATAATAATTAAGCTTAGCATAATTTTGGAAACATTTCATGGAAAGACCTTTGCTAGCGGTTGTTATTACCCTAAGTATCGATGGTATAGTGCCTTTGCTTCGGAAATATCCTTGGTTCCGTGGACTAACACCCTTCCGTCTTTAAAAATGACTAATCGGTGCGGGTCCACTGAATAAGATAATAGATACGGATTTCGCTGTACTGTTCCCCCTTGATTTGCCAATAATTTTTCTAAAGCTACTAAGTCACGTAAGGCGGGAAGCGCAGGACGTATCTGAACAGAATCTCTTCCACAAAGTACAGCAGTCTTGGTTTGATTTTCAAAAGCTAAATAGGGGAAGGATCGTTCTTTCCCACAGGTTGGACAATCTTCTTTTTTCAATTTATCTACCTGGATCATACTATGTTGGTTTTTCCACAAGTCAAAAGACACGAGTTTGTTCCGCAGCGAATCCGCATCCCCGACCAAAATTTTCAAGGATTCACTTATTTGATACGCTACGACCATGTTCACAGCTGGACTTATAATTCCAGCTGTGTCACAGGTTAATCCTCCTAGCGGAACGGTTTCAAGTAAACAAGCAAGGCATGGTGTTTTTTCTGGAATAATCGTGTAGGATATGCCGTAGCTTCCCACGCATGCCCCGTAAATCCAAGGGATGCCAACCTTTTGTGCTACATCATTCATGATCATTCTTGTTTCGAAATTATCGGTTGCATCAATCATCAGATCCACATTTTGAGCCCAGTCAAGAAGCTCGGTAACGGAGGCATCACCAATGATGGCCTCAATCAGCACCGAAGAGTTAATCGCTGTTAATCGGTTTTTAGCTGCGATGACTTTGGGAATTCGGCTTTTGGCATCTTCTTCAGCATAGAGCTGCTGTCGCTGTAAATTCGACCATTCGACATAATCCCGATCCACAATAGTTAGTTTTCCCACTCCAGCACGGACAAGTGCCTCGGCACTTCCTGAACCGAGTGCTCCCATTCCGATGATGAGTACATGTTTCGTGGAAATTAGCTGCTGCCCGTCTTTCCCAATTGGTGAAAATAGTTCTTGTCGTGAGTAGCGATTCACCCGATACTCATTCCTTCCTTGGGACTGCTGGCTGTAGCGTATCTCTTTTTCTCGATTCGTCCGGCTTCAAAGCCTAATCGTCCCGCTTCGATCGCTAAACTCATGGCTCGAGCCATTTTGACCGGATCGTTTGCTGCTGAAACAGCCGTATTTAATAACACTCCATCAGCTCCTAATTCCATCGCCAATGCTGCATCAGCTGGGGAGCCAATACCAGCATCCACAATCACAGGTACGGCCGCTTGCTCGATAATAAAGCCTAAATTAACAGGATTGATGATCCCTTGACCGGATCCAATTGGCGAGGCCCCTGGCATGACCGCATGACAGCCCACTTCTTGGAGCTTTCGAGCTAAAACCACATCATCGGATGTATAGGGGAGGACAATAAATCCTTCTTTCACTAACTCTTCCGTTGCTTTAAGGGTTTCAATTGGGTCAGGAAGCAAGGTGTGATCACAGCCAATTACTTCCACTTTAATCATATCGCAAAGTCCTGAAGCTTTCGCTAGTTTCGCGATCCGGACCGCCTCTGCGGCTGTTTTTGCTCCAGCAGTATTAGGCAGAAGCTTATATTTTTGAGTGTCGAGCTGTTCTAAAAAATTCGGCTGGCTTGGTTCAAAGATATTCATTCGTCTCACCGCAAACGTGAGGATTTCTGCTTTCGACACTTCCACTGCTGCCTTTTGGATTTCAAAGCTTGGATACTTTCCCGTACCAAGTAACAAACGTGATTGAAAGGATAATGAACCTATTTTTAACATGTCAACCGCCTCCTACAAAATGGACTATTTCGATTCGATCTTTAGCTGATATTCTCGTACTTTGGTGCTCTAACCTGGTTAATATATCACCGTTTACTTCCACAACAACGACCTTATCTTGGATGTCATAGTGTTTGAGAACATCTGAAACACATACGATATTCTCGGGTAATTGGATCCACTCGCCATTTACTACTACCTCCATGGTTTTCCTCCTAACTAACCGTTTCTTTGTGCCGTTCTAGGTGAAAAGCAGAGAGTAGTTCCTGATCTAGTAATCTACCTGACACTAGGTCCGCAACTAGTTTCCCTGTCATCGGGCTTAATAAAATTCCATTTCGAAAATGGCCTGCTGCAATGAACAACCCACGCCTGCTTGGATGTTCGCCCATATAAGGGATTCCATCGCCTGTCTGCGGTCTGACTCCAGCCCATACTCGCTCCCATGCTGCCTCCTTAATCTGAGGAACTAATTGAGTCGCTCTTTCTATCAATGTAGCAATCCCTTCAGGAGTTACCTTGGTATCAAAGGTATTTTCAATCACAGTCGCACCTATATAAATTTCTCCATTTCGTTTGGGTACTAAATAACAGCGTTTGTCGGAGAAAATGGTCGCGTTGATCATCGGCCTTTCTGTTCTAATCGAAAAGCATTCTCCTTTAACAGGATAAACAGGAATATCGATTCCTGATTCTTGCATTAATTTCGCCGCCCAAGCTCCAGTGGCAACAACCACCTGTTCACAATGGATAACGCCGTTGCTGGTGGTTACCCCTTTAACCTGACCGTTTTCATAGACAAAAGACAGAACCTCCGTCTCTTCATATATTTTGGCACCAAAATGTTCCGCGGCTTTTGCATAGGCTTTTGTTAACTTTGCTGGTTGTACATGCCCATCATGAGGGAGATACATCCCTCCAGCTACACTTGGTGAAAGAGATGGTTCCAGCACACGAACTTCCGTTGCATCGAGCCAGGTAATGGTTGGATCCCATTTTTTTTGGAAGGTGACCTGTTTTTTAACTTCGAGCGCTATTTCTTCGGTTTCGGCAATTTTCACCATTCCTTTATTCACATACTCAATATCAATTCCCGTATATTCAAATAACTCACTTGCGAGCGTTGAAAACATCGCTTGACTTTTTAAAGCTAGCTGGAATAAAGGACCGTCTTGTTCCAGCTCTGCTTGTGCTGCCAACATTCCGGCAGCCGCACTGGATGCTTGGCAAGCGACTCGGTCCTTCTCAATTATGACGACTTTTCTTCCCCTTTTTGCGAGCTGATAGGCAATCGAGGACCCGATAATTCCTCCTCCAATAATGGCCACATCAAATGATTTTTCCACTTTGTTCATCTCCATTTAATACATTTAGGTAAGCCTTAACTGCTGCTAATGGATCGTGAGCATCTAAAACTCCTGACATGACTGCGATCCCTTTTGACCCTGCTTGAAGTACCTGCCCCGTATTTTCAGGTGTGATTCCGCCGATGGCTATTACCGGGATGTCTAATTGGGTGAGCCTTGCTAATTCCTCTAGTCCTTTTGGGGTCTTACCCGGTTTTGATTGCGAAGGAAAGACATGGCCATATAGCACGTAATCAGCACCATTCTCTTTTGCTTGTTGTCCTTCCTCGTAGGAGTGGATGGAGTTCCCGAGCAAAAGCTGAGGAAAATATTCTTTCACAAGCGCTGCATCCAAACTATGGAAGGTTAATTGAACTCCTCTAGCCCTGGTAACGCAGGCAACATCGACTCGGTCATTAATGATAATCTTTGATAGTGGGATGTTTTCATTTGTTAACCGTTGGACGGCTTGGAAAAGTTCCTGTGCTGTTTTTTGTTTTTCCCGCAAATGAATCGCGGTTATATAAGGATGAATTTCGCATACAATTTCACATAACTGTTCGATTGGCATATTTCCATTGGAGATAATATGTAACTCTTTATCTTTTATACTAGTTGAAATACCCGTCCCTCCTTTTAAGCAGATTCCGAAGATCGAAGGCTTAAAGTAAAAAACAAAAAACCACTTTCTTTAGGTAAGAAAGTGGTCGAAAATTCGAAATAGAAACATACGTTCTTCAAATATCCCGTTTTCCACTTCCCTACGCTGGTATTACCCAGATCAGGTTCATAGAGTCCCGAAGTAGTACTTCAATCTCAGCCTTTTAAAAAGGCACCTCTAGCGGAATTGCGTCATTTATTTAATTGTCATGTAATGATTTCCCTGCATGGCTAATGTTAACACTTCAGGTAGAAATGTCAAATGTTTTTCTTATTTATGGTAGAATAAAACTTATAGATGTTAACCGAATTACAATCATAGTTTACTATTAATATAAAAAGGGAGTAAACAAACTGGGGGAGAATAATGTATAAGCTACGAGGACATCATCTTTTTTGCCTTCTAGGCTATCGGGGAATGGGCTATTCCCAAGAATACGTGGAAAATATGACGCTTTTGCATCAAACCTTGAGAAACTACCCAAAAACGTTGATTCAGCTTGTAAAGGGACCAGATCAGTTGTGTGAAAAGTTCCCTAATTCAGGTGAATACCATTGCCAAGACGACCAGATCTATGAAAGAGATGCCGTTATTTTAGACAAAATGAACCTTAAAATCGGACAAATTCTTAGATGGGAGGATATTGAGTCCCATATCCTAAAACATGTCATCCCCGCCGATATTCAAGTTGTCTGTGAAACTTGTTCTTGGCGTTCTTACGGGGTTTGCGAGGAAGGTATTCGAGAGATTCATGCTGGGAAGGGCTTAAGAAAAATTCAATAAACTTCATCTATAGTATCGTGACAGTAGAAAGAAAGAATCGCAGACAGCATATTCCATACGAGAACAATTCGCTATGATTTGCAAATTATGGATATACAATACTTTTGGAGTACAGAGCCAAAATCTCTACTATCTTTTAATGGAAATATAATCTGTCACAAAATGTTCAAAATTAATAATCAAAAAAGTCTAAAAATACATTATTATATTAATATAGAATAAATTCCAACAAAAAATAAAAATTGAAACTATTCTATTCTGATCATCTACTAATACGAAACATATACATCAGGAGGAACATCATGCGTAAAACGAATAACATGTCATTTCAAAAATTAGTACAGGAAAACAAAAAAGAACTTCTTAACAATAAACAAGAATTAGAAAGAATTGAAAAACTTATTGAACAACGTCATGAAATAAAATGATATAAGCAAAATTAAATCAAATAATATCCCCGAATCCATTAATGGATTCGGGGATTTTTAGCCTTCCTTGCGAAAATAGACTTTTCAAAAAAACTTCAGTCACATTCATCGGCTTTGTAAGATAATCTTCTAATCTTTCCTCCGTTTATAGGTTAGGATTTCAAAAGAAGGAATTCCATTTATCCTTTTCACATTTCAAGGAACGTAATTATTTTACAATAATCTATTGATCATGCTCTTCTATAAAAATAAATGACCCCAGTTTAGAACCGAGGTCAGCTTTATTACATCATATTCTCTTTTCTTAAATTATTTTTCTATTTCCCAATTTTGCACATCATAGAACATGCCAAATTGTTTTGGTGTACCTACCTTCACTTTTTTGGAAACCGCCCCCATTTGATGTTCCGTATAAATGGTTAAGGTTGGCAGGTCGTTATGCAAAATTTCTTGTGCTTTATTATAAATTACTTTCCTGTTTTCAGGGTTTGGTTCTGAAGCGCCTTGTGATAATAATTGATCCATTTCCGGATTACTATAACCTGCAAAATTATAAGCAGCATTGGTAACATAATTCGAACTAATATCTGGATCAATTTGGTAAGGGATTCCAAGGAACATTAAATCAAAATCATGCTTCGCAGCTTTTTGTAAATATGTAGAGAAATCGTACTTTTGAATTTGTACCTTTAGACCGACTGCACGAAGGTTTTCAGAAATAATCACTGCTGCTTGTTCACGAACCTGGTTTCCAACAGGAACATTAAGTCGAATGGGTTTACTCTTATCCCATCCAGATTCCTCTATTAATTCCTTCGCCTTTTTGGAATCATATTCATAATTCTTAATGCTTTTATCTAAATATGGATGCGGGAGTGTATATGCTCCATCAATAATATCTGATTTCCCTTTTAACAGTTTCTCAACAATTTGAGGCCGGTTAATGGCATAAGCAATAGCTTGACGCATTTTTGGGTCAGAAATGGTTTTCATATTAAAGTATATCTCTTGATAATCATATCCTTTTCCTTCAACTGACCGAACATTGGCCATATTTTTCACTTTTTCATAATCTTGAATAGCGATGGGACCTACAGCAGGATAATTCAAATGAATTTCACCTGTTTGAAGCTGAGCCGTTAAATTAGCAGAAGGCACAACTTTAAAGAATAGCTTTTCAGTCTTTGGAGCACCACGGTAATAGCTAGGATTGGCCTTAAGTTCTACTAGTGTTTCTGGGCTGAAATTTTTAAGCGTATAGGCACCATCCGTTACAGTTGGTTTTAACAAATATGGATTTTGATGAAGAGTAGCAGGATCTTTATCTTTAAGGATATGACTAGGGATTGTCCGGATATTGACTAAACAGCCTTTCATGTAATTTGGATCTACCGGGTTTTTGGTATGAATGACGAATGTTTTGTCATCGACAATTTCAATACCCTTAACACTCGTTTCTCCTTTAGTCAGTACACCATTTTCATCTAATCCATCAATAACATGAAGGTTTTTCAAGCCGATGCTTTGAACTTTAGGATTCGCCATCGTGTCAAACGTAAATTTAACGTCTTCAGTAGTAACTGGCTTTCCATCCGTCCACGTTGCCTTTGAATTTATTTTTATGGTAAACGCTTGGTTATCCTTTGTTTCAAAGCTCTCTGCTAATTTAGGCAGATATTCCATTGATTCGCTTTCTTCAAAGAAAGGGTCAAATAAAATGGATGAAATCGTCCATGCTCCCTGATCACGAGCATTAATCGGATTAATGGTACCTAATGCATTGGATATTCCCACAACAATGGTATCACCTTGACTTGATGATCCATTTTCCTTGCCATTTTTCGTTGGTGTAGAGGATGATTCATCAGCACCTGTACATGCACTTAGGAATAATAGCAAAGCAATCGAAAAAATGGTACAAAACTTTAATTTAACTTTTTTCACATTTGCCCTCTTTTCTTTATTAAAATATAATGCCATTCATTCTTTCATTAAGTAGGATTCCTATTTCATTGATTTCGGATCTAAGGCATCACGCATTCCATCGCCAATAAAATTAATTCCAAGTACAACTAGAACAATCATTACCCCAGGGGGAAGCCAAAGCCATGGTTGTGAAGTTAATACAGTTAATGATTGAGCGTCAGTAAGCATATTTCCCCAGCTGGCTGTTGGAGGTTGCACTCCCATTCCCAGAAAACTTAGAGATGCTTCAACAATGATCGCTGCAGCAATTCCAAACGTAGCTTGGACTATTATCGGAGCCATCGCATTCGGTAAAATATGCTGAAATAAAATCCGAGGTGTACTTAATCCAAGCACAATTCCCGATTTTACAAAATCAACATGCTTTAACGTGAGAACACTCCCCCGGACAAGTCTGGCAACGGAGGGCCAGCCAAGAAGTCCCAAAATCCAGATAATATTCAAAAGGTTTGGTCCCAAAATGCTAACGACGACTAGAATTAGCATGAGGCTTGGAAAGGACATAAAAACATCTGTTAAACGCATTAAACAGGTATCAATCCACCCGCCAAAGTATCCTGACACCGCACCGATAATCGTACCAATGACGGTATAGATCATAACAGCGCCAAGACCTACCATCATCGACACTCTAGAAGCATAAACCAAGCGAGTGAAAACATCCCGACCCACTTGATCGGTGCCTAACCAGTGCTCAGCAGAAGGAGGTGCAGAAAACTCGTCAAAGACGTGATAGGGATCCTTAGTCGTAATAACTGGTGCAAAAACGGCAATAAGGATGATAAGGAGCATGAAAATACTACCTGCTACCGCTAAACGATGTTTCATAAATCGTTTAACAACGAGTTTAAAAGGTGTTTCTTCCTTGCCAATCTCAAAATAAGACATTTCTGTATGTAGCTTTGGTGCCTCCATCTCTTTTTTGAGATTCGTTTCCAGTATCGGCATAGTCAATTCCTCCTTTCCTATTTATACTTAATGCGCGGATCAACAAAAGAATAAAGAATATCAGTAAATAGGTTTGCAAATAAAACCATAAAAGCAGTTAATAGATTTAGTGCCATTAATGTGGGATAATCCCTTGACATAATCGATTGGATGGTAAGCTGTCCCATTCCAGGCCATTGAAATACTTGCTCCGTTATGACAGCACCTCCAAGCAGGAACGGAATTTCCAGTCCAATGACGGTAATGATTGGAATTAAGGCATTTTTTAAAGCATGTTTATTTGTTACGACCATTTCTTTTAATCCTTTTGCCCTTGCTGTTCTTAAATAATCATGACCTAGAACTTCTAGTAAACTTGCCCGGATATAGCGGACATACTGTCCAGCAATCCCGGTTGCCAGTACAAGGACAGGAAGGATTAGATGGTTTACCTTATCTATGAAACTACCCTCACTTCCGAGAGTGGACATCCCACCAGCAGGGAGGATTTGCCATTTAACTGCAAAGATATAAATAAGACCCAATCCAAGAAAAAAATGAGGGATTGAAATTCCAAAAAAGGATGAACCAGTAACAAAATAGTCAAGCTTGCTGTATTGTTTTACTGCGCTAATAATTCCAATAGGAAGAGCAATCACTAAACCAACGATCAGTGCCAGTAACATTAATTCAAAAGTTGGGCCAATCCTATCTACTATTAACTTCGACACAGGCTCATAAGTGGAAAAGGAAAAGCCCAAATTGCCTTGCAGAAGGTTACCCAGCCAATGGAAAAATTGAACCCATAACGGATCATTCAAGCCTAATTGTTCTTTTCGCAAATTGAGTAGTTCCGTAGAAGTATTGGGATCAACAAACATATCAACAGGGTTTCCTGGCGCAATATTGATAATAATAAAGTTTACAATCGTTACCCCAAATAAGACAGGAATGGCGATTAAAATCCTACGAATAACATATGGAACCAATTTCACACCTTCTTTCTCTAAAAATAAATATTCTTCCTAAACATCTTTAATAGAAAAGCATGCCACACTATGTTCCTTTCCTTTTAGCACTGGAATTTGTTCCCTGCAAATTGCTGTAGCAATGGGGCAGCGTGTATGAAAACTGCACCCGCTTGGAGGATTGGCCGGGCTCGGTACATCTCCTGGTATTACAATTCTCTCTTTCGATCTCATTTCAGGGTTTGGAATGGGATAGGAACTTAATAATGCTTTTGTATAGGGATGCTTGGGATTTCGAAAAATTTCTTCTGTTGTGGCCACTTCAACGATTCTTCCCAAATACATGACAGCAATTCGATCGCTGATGTATTTCACTGCACCTAATCCATGTCCAATAAATAAATAGGTTAAGTGAAGTTCCTTTTGCAAATCCTTAAGCAGATTTAATATTTGGGCTTGGATGGAAACATCCAAGGCGGAAACAGGTTCATCGCAGATGATAAGCTTTGGATTTAAGGACAATGCCCTGGCAATTCCGATCCGCTGCCGCTGCCCACCGGAAAATTCATGGGGATAACGATTTTTATAGCTTTGCGGAAGGCCCACTAAATTCAGCAGTTCATCAACTCGCTTATGTAAGTTTTCTTTCTCTATTACCCTATGAATTTTCATTGGTTCCTCAAGTAGGTCTTTGATTCTTTTTCTTGGATTCAGTGAGGAATAAGGGTCTTGAAAAATAATTTGTAAGTCCCGGCGGATGCTTTTCATTGTTTCGCTTGAGGCTTTCGTAATTTCATTGTCCTGAAAGTACACCTTTCCTTCTGAAGCGTTTTCCAAACGAACAAGGGTTTTTCCAATGGTCGATTTCCCACAGCCTGATTCACCTACTAAGCCGAGCGTTTCACCGGCATTTATGAAAAAGTCCACTCCATCCACGGCTTTTATATGACCAACCGTTTTTGAAAAAATTCCTTTTTTAATAGGATAATAAGTCTTTAATTTTTCTACTTTTAATAGAGGAATCGATTCTTCATCCAGCATGATATTCATTTGACACTTTCCTCCCTTGGTTTACTGGAGACAGAACTCAGATACTCTTCCTCCATTAACCAACACCTCACTCTATGCCCTTCCTGAATTTTTTCTAGTCCTGGTTGTTCCTTTAGGCAGCGCTGTGTGGCATGTGGACATCTCGTATGAAACCGGCAGCCCCTTGGCATGTTCTTTAAACTAGGTACTGATCCAGGAATGGAGTCAAGCTGCTGCTCCTCGTCATAGTCAAGATGTGGTATTGATGCCATTAAGCCTTTTGTATAGGGATGCTTAGGTTCCTTAAATAAAGTGAATACATCTGTTTCTTCCACTACCTGCCCTGCGTACATAACAATAACCCGATCGGCCATTTCAGCAATTACGCCTAAATCATGGGTAATGAGCATGATTGCCGTCTCTGAATCTCTTTGAAGCGTTTTCATTAATTGTAAAATTTGTGCCTGAATCGTAACATCAAGTGCTGTTGTGGGTTCATCCGCGATTAGAAGTTTGGGTTTGCATGCCAAAGCCATTGAAATCATCACTCTTTGCCTCATTCCTCCCGATAACGCATGAGGGTACTCTTTCATGATTTCCCTTGCCCTTGGAATGCCCACTTTTTTTAACATTTCGATTGCATATTCTGAAGCATCCTTCGTATTCATTTTTAAATGGAGCTTGATCCCCTCAACCATTTGATTTCCAATCGTAAAAACGGGATTCAAAGAGGTCATTGGTTCTTGAAAAATCATCGAAATTTCATTTCCCCTGATTTCGCTTAAACGTTGTACTGTTACTTTTGTGAGGTCCTCTTGACCGAATAAGATTTGACCCTTTTTTACTTTTCCGTTTTTCCCGAGAAGCCCCATAATAGACAAGGAGGTTACACTTTTACCGCATCCGGATTCACCTACAATGCCGATTGTTTCTCCGGGATTGACGGTAAAACCCACTTCTTCTACAGAAATTACTTCTTCCTTTTCTGACTCAAATGCAATTTTTACATGATCGACTTCCAGCAGAGGTCTCATTCCCTCACCACTCTTTCTAAAATACGAAAAAAATATTAATTTAACTAATATTCAGTCTTTTGAATAGCTGAGTAATAACTTGATTACTATTATTTAATCAAAGTATAGGGATCAAAAAAAGGGACTTGAATTGACATTTCGTATCTTTTATTGACAAGAAGAAATTTAATCCTTCTTGTTGAAATGTTTAAAGTATAGTATATTTTGAATATTAAAATAGCTATTTTAGGTGGTGGCCGATGTATAATCTAGTGATTGCCGATGATGAATATGAGATTCGGCACGGTTTGGTAAACTATTTCCCCTGGAATGAGGTTGGATTTGAAGTAATTGGACAAGCTTCAAACGGAATGGAAGCACTAAAACTGATTTCAGAGGGAAACGTGGATGCATTGCTTTGTGACATTTCCATGCCAATGATGACTGGAATTGAGGTAATTAAAGAAATCTACCTTCAGCAATCCGATGTTATGACCGTTTTTCTTAGCGGTTACCAAGAGTTTCACTACGCACAAGAAGCTATAAAATATGGGGTTAAAAATTATATTCTCAAACCTACAAAGTTTTCAGAGCTAAGGGAAGCTTTTACCCAAATCAAAAAAGACCTTGACCAAAGAATTCCCCATAATGCTGAGCCGATACTTGTACATCGAAACATAGACGGGGAGGATGATCCCATTATTTTCAAAATAAAAGATTATGTAAAAACCAATTTTAAAAGCGCTTCCTTAGAAGATGCAGCGCAAACCGTGTATATGAACCCTCATTATGTCAGCAAATATTATAAACAAAAAACAAACGAAAATTTCTCAGATTTTGTTTTTCAAGTGAAAATGGAAGAAGCAGCAATATTACTGAAAACGATGAAATACAAAGCCTATGAAGTTAGTGAAATGGTCGGTTATAGTAATGCCAAAAATTTCACACGTGCTTTCCGTAAATATTTCGGTGTTAGTCCGAAAGAATATCGGCTGTTGAATTAAGGAATGGTTCATATGGATTCCCTTAAACGTTCTTTTTATATTAAAAATTTAATCAAACTGCTTATTCCAATGCTCATTCCCATCTTAATCCTTGGAACACTAGCAATTAGCTTAATTCATTTGTATCTCAAAGAAAAAATAAATCAGGAAAACCTCAATTTATTGAATCAAATTCAAATGAACGTTGAAATGATTTTCAATGAATTAGATTCTATTAATTTGACCATTGCAGCAAGTGCACTTGAATTTATTGATTTACAAAACATGCTGCAAAAAAAATGGCTGGACCAAATGGATTATGTGAAGCTGGCTTCCTTAAAAAACATGATCGATTCACCCGCTATTGCACATCGATACATTGATTCCATTTATATTTACATAGACAATGACAATAATCGCTTTCTTACCTCAACAACTGGGGGAGTTGTTGACTTATCTACTTTCGAAGACACCTCATGGTATAAAACGATTAGTAAGAAAAAAATTAGTGAAGCTGTTTGGACCGAGAAAAGAACGATTATTCGGAAACCGGAGAATTTCGCCCCTAAAAAAATTGAAGTCATTTCGATGTATCGAAGCTTTACTCTTGCAAATGGCGATCAAGGATACATCGTTTTAAATGTAAACGCTGCCTATTTAAAGGACTATCTAAACAACTTATATAAAATGCAGGGACAAAATTTCTTGGTTATGGATCAGGATTACCAGGTTCTCTTTGAAAACCATCCGGTTAAATTATCAACCACCAATATCAAGTCCATGGGTATCAATTCAAAAGCGATTAGCACCATGCTGATTCAGAAAGAGCCATCCATTGTCTTTAAGGTAGAGTCAGAAAAATATAGTTGGTTGTTTTTTTCAACCATACCGAAAGATTCCCTTTATAAACTTCCATACCAACTAAGCATGGTTACTCTAATACTGCTAATTTCCTCTATTATTGTAGGAGGAATTGTGGCATATTATTTAACCAAAAGAAATTTCAGGGAGATTCGCTCTATTGTCAATATCTTAAACCGTGCGGAAAAGGGTGAACCCCTACCCCATTTACCATCTGTTGTAACGGATGTTCACAGCTTCATTATTCATAAAATATTAACAAACTTTATGGAGCAATCCTACATGAAGGTCCTGTTATCTGAGCGGAAATATAAAATGCAAGCGCTGGAATTATCTGTTCATCATTCACAGTTAAACCCTCATTTTTTATTTAATACACTTGAGACCATTAATTGGAAGGTTATTAGTCTGACAAAAAGACCGAATGAAATTAATGAAATGATTGATAATTTGGCCACTATTCTCCGCTTTTCATTAGATGCGAAGGATAACTTAGTAGTATTAGAGGATGAAATTAAACATACAAAGAGTTACGTGGACATTCAGAAAATCAGACACAAAGACCAATTTACGTGTATCTGGGATTACGATGCGGATGTTGGAAAATATTATATCGTCAAACTGTTTCTTCAACCGCTTATTGAAAATTCTCTCCAGCATGGAATGGTTGACCCGGGAAGAAAACTATCCATTAAGGTGAAAATCAAAAGTTCCACCAAGTACCTTTTGGTATCAGTTATTGACAACGGAACAGGTATTGAAGCTGAAAGATTAGAAGATATCCGTACTAAATTGAGGTCAAATTATTCTTCTTCCAATCACATTGGTCTTTATAATACAAATAAACGATTTCAATTAACCTATGGAGAAAACTATGGAATTACGATTCGGAGTAAGCTTGGATGGGGAACCATTGTCGCCGTGAAAGTTCCGATTTATTGAGGAATTTCATGTCAGGTTTTATAAAAAAAGTGAGGAGCAAGCGGTCTGGTTAAATAACATGCTTACGCTTTCTCCTCTCCTTCTATTCATCACTTCATGAAAAAATGAAGTGATTTATTTTTCATTCAAAAATGTTAATGCAGTCTTAACGTAATAATTTACACCAAGAACCAATGATTCTTCTTTGACATCAAATTTGGGGTGATGATGAGGGAAATTCTCTTCTAATTTATCATTCCCTGCGCCCAAAAACACAAAACAACCTGGTGCTGCCTCAGAAAACGCCGAGAAATCCTCTCCACCCATGATTGCTTGGGATATCACCCGATTACTTTCACCAAAGGTTTCTACGATGGTATTATCAACTAATTTGGTGATATTTTCCTCGTTCACAACCGAAGCGTAGCCAAGCTGATAATCAAATTGGTAGGAAGCGTCGTTGGCTTCCGTGAGCCCTTTCGTTAACTTTTCTAGCCAAATTGGTATTTGCTTACGGTTATCCGAATCTAATGTACGAACAGTTCCTCCAATTGTTACTCGATCAGGAATGATGTTGTTTGCCGTTCCACCATGAAATTGCGTGACGGAAATAACCGCACGGTGACTTGCGTCCACTTTTCGTGAAATGATCTGATTGATTCCGTTTATTAGCTGAACTCCGATCGCAATAGGGTCAACAGTCGCATTCGGTTCTGAACCATGCCCGCCCTTTCCTTGAATCAATATATCAAATGCATCTGCTGCTGCTGTAACAGGGCCATAACAAATACAAAATTTTCCAATAGGGATTTGAGAAGCCAAATGTAGTCCAATGACACCATCGATACCTTCGGTTACTCCCTCTTTAACCATTTCTGATGCTCCACCAGGGAACAGTTCCTCTGCATGCTGGAAGAAAAATCTAATTTCCCCTTTAATCTCATCCTTCAATTGAGACAGTACTTTTGCTGCACCGAGGAGCATCGCAGTATGCCCATCATGACCGCAGGCGTGCATGACATTATTGTTTTTTGAAGCAAAAGGGAGCCCTGTTTCCTCCTTAATAGGCAGTGCATCCATATCCGCTCTTAATCCAAGTACTCTGCCGGGTTTACTGCCAACGAGGCGTCCCATTATACTTGTCGGGGTTACCTGAGAAACTTCAATATTCTCGAAGGACTGCAGCTTATCATACACATATTTCGAGGTCTCAAACTCCTGAAAAGAAAGCTCTGGATTTTCATGGAAATGCCTTCGCCACTCGATCACCTCATCTTGAACAGCTTCAACCAATTTCTTAATATCAACCATTTTTTCAATCACAGACATAACCTCCCCAAAATTCTTTGTTCAAGACCATTTTAGAGAAAAGGTGAGAAATAAAACAACATAAATTTTAGAATATTATTAATGTTCCTAATTAAAGAGTATTTTCTTAAATAATGACCCCTCTATGTTAATTTATTTATTAGGTCTTCAGTTAACTCATGCCACACTTCCAATAGTGAAAAATAAAAAGGTGTACAAAAAATGGCACACCCTTACGAATTTTACTTATTCATTTTCTCCTTTATTCTTACATCTGCTTAAACGACACCGATATCAATAACTGGTTATTTATAATAGTACATTGCAGAGAGGATAAGACCAAAAAGAAAAACCACCATTTTCAAATGGCAATTTGATGGGCTTGGAGTAAGGCACCTACCAGAGTAATGGACATAGGTGTTGATATGTTTACCTAGTTTAATATATTTGCAGGATACTCTCTTCCTTACACGCCTCTCTTATTTCCCCATAGAAGCGCATGTAATTGCGGTAATACTTTTACATCATTCAATTGAGGGTCAGCAACCACACAATTGACTAACCACTCATATTTCAACAGTAGTTTTTGAATCAATTCATTATTATTGAAATTCGTAATATCATCGTTCCCAACCTGGAGATAAAAAGGAATATCCGCATAGCGGCTATGAACCATTTTCGCATACTCAAGATCCGCGTCATCGAAGATGACTACTTTTAGACTCACTTGATGTTTAAAATCATTGTCGTTTAAATTTTGAAAAATAGATTCTAATATTTCGAAATTGGTTACCATGTTGGAGCTCGGCGGCTTTGGTGAAATGGTCAGTTCATTGACGTTTAGGAACCAGTCCTGCCATCTGCTTCCTTGTGTTTCGATGCCAATTTTGATGTCTTTTTCTTTTAATAAATCGATAAACACATCTAAGTTTTTCAACAGCGCCGGATTTCCCCCTGAGATAGTCACAAACGAGAAATTGTCCCCTCCGACTCTTTTTAATTCATCCCAAATTTCTTCAGCGGTCATTTGCTGAATATCTTCTTTGGCACTGCCATCCCATGTAAAGGCAGAATCACACCAGCTGCATGAATAATCACAGCCGGCTGTCCGAACAAACATCGTCTTTTGACCAATGACCATGCCTTCGCCTTGAATGGTTGGGCCAAAAATTTCTAATACAGGTATCTTACTCATTCCTCCATCCACTCCCTTCTCGCTTCTGCGAAGCTTGTTGGGGTTTCAAACAGACGGACAAATTCCACTCTTGCACCATGATATTGGTTCCTACGTTCTTCTGTTGCTAAGGCATCTTTCATTTTCTCATATATCCAGACAACCATGTTTTCGGCTGTTGTATTCATCGATGGAAGGGTTTCGTTTAGGTATTGATGATCAAGATAGATTTCGATTTCATTTTTCCAAATGTCTTTAATATCGCCAAAGTCGATCATTAAGCCGCGTTCATCAACAAAACCACTTAATCCAAAAATAACTCTGTACGTATGGCCATGCAAATTCTTGCATTTCCCTTCATAGCAATGCAAGTGGTGTGAAGCATCAAAGGTAAATTCCTTGCTCACTAGCACACGTTTCGAATGATATTTTAATTGATGAGGTTGAATATCCTCATTTATCTTCTGAAGTTTATCAACGATTCTAAAACCCATCGTTTAAAACCTCCCATTAAGAAAGTCATCAAGCCCTCTTTTTCTTAAGACGCAAGCTGGACACTCTCCACATCCATCCGAAATCACACCATTGTAGCATGTTAATGTTTTTTCACGAACAAATTCAAACGCGCCTAATTCATCTGCCATGGCCCATGTTTCTGCTTTGTTTAACCACATTAATGGCGTATGAATGACAAAATTATCATCCATCGATAGATTCAAGGTGACATTCAGTGATTTGATAAAAATATCACGACAATCTGGGTACCCGCTGAAATCTGTTTCACATACACCAGTGACTAAATGCTTGGCACCGATTTGACGTGCTAACACACCTGCGAAGGTTAGGAATAAGAGGTTACGTCCTGGCACAAATGTGGACGGCAGTTCCCCATCGCCCCCATCAGTCACATTAATATCGGAACGTGTTAACGCATTAGGGGCTAGTTGATTTAATAAGGACATATCTAAAATATGATGTTTCACGCCAAGTTCATTGGCTATATTTTTGGCACATTCAATTTCTAAACTATGCCGTTGATTGTAATCAAACGTAACTACTTCTACTTCTTTAAATTGCTTTAATGCCCAAAATAAACAAGTGGTGCTGTCTTGTCCACCACTAAACACAACAACTGCCTTTTCATTTTTCAACATGTATATCAAATACTTCCTTTCAAATAGAAAAAAACAGCACCCCAAGATAGAAGTGCTGCTTCATCTTAGTTTTTTTAATGAGGGGGGCTAGAACCTCTTTCGCACGATGCGAACTATATAATTTTAAATGACTAAATGATTATATACCATTTTTTCAATTTTTTCACCTATTTGTCGACATTTTTCGAGTCTATTTGTTGTTCTTCTTAAATCATTACTTTTCTTTCGCTTATTTCCTTAAGGCCAGCACGGATGAGCAGGAAGACAACTACCCATGAAGCTAGCATTAAAAAAATCTGTCCGAAGGGGAACATTCCTGTTATAGGAGTGTCCCATAAAGCATGCATCAAAACCACTAAGATAAAGACGCGTAAAAACCTAAAGCGGAATAGCATGTTAAGATTAAATGGATGGTCGCCTTGTACTCTACAGAATGCTGCACCAGTCAGTGCTGCCCAGGCAATATGCCCGCCGGGTGCAAAGATTCCTCTCCAAAGGATCGTGTTGTAGAGATTGGTACTATCCCCAGAAAGCAGTGCCCTTAGAGCATATCCAGCTGTTTCAAATGCTGCAAAACCGGCTCCAACTGCAGCACCAATGAGAAGGCCGTTTAGAATATATCTATATTTTCGGTATCGAACAAACGTAATGACCGTAATCGCTTTGGCAAGTTCCTCAGCAATTCCAATCGTTATTGGATTGATATTGTTTTTCAGAATATCGAAAAATACGAGTGCGACTAACATGGAGAGAATCCCACCGATCATCACAACGTATATCACTCGATAAAAGGCAATGTTTTGCGGAGCATTCATCTCCCAGAAGAAGATTAATGTTGTAAACGGAACAGCAAAAGCACCAACAATAATGAGTCCTGGTATAAAGTTCACATTTCTAAAATAGCTCACACCTATATAAAATCCTACGAATGCCAGAAGCGAAAGGATGAACACCCTAGCAAAAAGCCATGGTTTTGGCCAGGTGTCTTTCACTTCCGAAATTTTTGGTGTCGTAAGCGCAGTTCCTACGATAAACAGCCGGTCCGCTTCCAGTTCACTATGATTACGGAAAACACGCGAAAATATGTTTTGAAATTTTGGTTCAATCGATCGTTGGAATCTTGGAACCATATCAACGTAATGGGCAAACTCATAAAAAAAGCTATTTTCATTCTCTTGTGTGTTATTTTTAAAAAACTTTTCTCCGCAGCTTAAGCAGAACTTCACACCATCTGGATTGGTATAAACACATTGCGGGCATTTCAAAAAAATCACCCCTCTTGGTTAGCAAAAACATCCTCAAATAGAGGATGCCCAATAATAGGTAAATTATTTGAATACACGTTCTATCTACAAAAATCCGATGACCTGCCGAGGCAAGTCACCGGTTACCTGTGCAGTTAGAGAATATCCTTTTTCAGCGAGCTTTTTATCAGCTTCATTTCTCCTTTTTTAGGGATGAATTCACTGATGTTTTCGTATTTTTCTTCCCTTTTTAAATGGTTTTGGTCCTGGGCCAAATATTCCTTAAAGGAGTAGCAAAAGAGTTTACGGGCAACTCTTCCTTTATCACCAATGAGGTTGAACCAACTTTGCCCAACATAAAATGAATTCGTTACTTTTTTATCAATGAGATCATTAATACGATCCTTTTCTTCCCCTGGATTAAATTTTGTTTTAGAAGAAAGGGCCAAGATAAAATAGTTTTTATACTTATCAAATTCTAGTAATTGAAGATGGTACTTCTTCCACTCCATTTGATTGAAATCCCTCAGGACTATTTTGATACTTTTTTCAACATCAATTTCAAATTTACTTGCATCTTTCCAGGTCGATAAACGGGAATCAAAAATGGACAGTGTTAGTATATAAAAGGCTTCAAAATTTTTGGGATCAAATACTTCATTTCTAACTTGCTTTTCGTCTTCCGGTACAACAATATAGTTTTTATAATCAGCAAAGAAATTTTCATTCATATCGGATACCCTCTTTCATATCTTGATAGAATTGATGAATAATTCAAAATTATATAGAATATATTCCTTTATTTAAATCAAAAATCCTGCTAATTCTTTCAAAATTCCTCACCTTTCATGGTTTTTAATTATATAGTCCCATAATAGAATGAATAATTTGTCGTGTATTCGAAATGCAGCCTCGATGAAATCGAATTTTGCTTAAGATTTTCGTCATAAAAAAAATGGCTCAGTACAGTGAATACTAAGCCATTTTTATTTTATTGTTTTAAAGCCTATACATCATGTATGGAGCTCTCATTCCCAGCTAGAGTAGTTACTCTACAAACTAGGCTAACACCTTACATATTTGCGTTTGAAACCAAGTTTCCCTCGATCAATTTCCTTTTGAATATTTTCGGAAGCAAGCAGAATACTGCTTTTTTTCTTGTCCCGCTTGATTTCTACTGGGCCTACTTCCTTTGCAGTTTCAACCGCCTTATCATGGAGCGGCAAATAGGAAATTCCGACTGTGTAGATAAAATTATTCATAGCGGATTTTGTTCGTTCAGGAGAATCGTGAATCTTATTTTCCACCTGATCAAGCATACTGGCAATCTTGCTGGCGCTAAATTCACTATCCGGTCGATTACCCAAAAGCCAGCAGTAACAGCTCCAGCCTGCTGACATTCTAAGTTCTTCTCCACTTGCGATCCATTTATCGGCTACATCTTGCGCAATATCAGTTTCAGCCAACGTTACAGCAACCACATAATCGGAAAGCATATAAAAATACGCCCCATCCATCCAACGCTCAAAATCAGCCTCAGTCATTACCATTGGGTCCGCAATGATGCCGGCAAAATACATGGCATCGTAGTTCCCGGTGGCGTAAAGCTGATCGGCTAAAGGCTGATTTTTCTTAATTTTCTTTGCGATTGGCTTCATGGCACCTGTAGCCACCCCAAAAACCGGCTCGTGAGCACCATTGCTTATGTAAGTCTTTTTCATTCGTTCCTTGCTAAGCGTTTCGAGTTCCTGCATAACCATTTCGAAATCCATCGTTTTACCCTTCCTTCCTTTTTGTCCATCAAAATGAACTATCCTACTTTTTATCCTTTTGATCATGCAAATCAATTTCACCATTTTTATAAATTTTACTATGAATTAAGCGAAGTGAATAGAGTAAGGCTACTATTATGTGTTTTTTAGATTAAAAAAGGAAAACCTGTATACTTCGCAAAAAACACCATAAAATAATTTTGGAATAACGAAAGAAACAAAACTTAAGAGTAATTGGAGGGAATTTCTTTTGGGGATTTTAGGGGAAACAAAGAGAAACACATTATCCGCTGCGGAATTGTGAATCATTCCAATGTTACCTATTAAAAAAGCAAGGCCCGCTTAAAGTGTACCCGTTGTAAAGGACATTTTTAAAAAAGACCTAGGCAGTTTCAAGAAGATGATCTCTGTATTGAACAG
>NZ_JBGBPR010000041.1:0-25905 GCF_041106275.1 Neobacillus sp. BF23-41 | reverse complement strand
ATCCTAAAAAAACGAACAAAAATACAGCTTATATCCCCATAGCTAAAGCTAGGGGTTTTACGCTGCTTTTTGATAAAAGGGGAGTTACTTATGAATTTACCTATACAACATAATTCTCAGAGGAAACCTTTGAAGGCACAATTCATCGCAGCTCTAAAACAGCTCGTTCGTTTTGGTTGGGAGCAGGCTCTATCATGTTTGTTTCCTGTTGTTATTTTTGCCTCTTTGGCTATTACACAAATCCTTCCACTTCCCTTCCTGCCACGGTATGACTGGCTGCTCATCATCTCCCTTCTGATGCAGTGGTGGATGGTCCGTACTGGGCTTGAAACAAGGGATGAGCTAAAAGTAATCACACTGTTTCACCTGATTGGACTCGCTCTTGAACTTTTCAAGACACATATGGGCTCCTGGTCTTATCCAGAGGAAGGATATTTCAAAATTTTTGGAGTGCCTTTGTATAGCGGATTCATGTATGCAAGTGTGGCGAGTTATCTTTGCCAGGCGTGGAGGAGGCTTAAGGTTAAACTGATTAAGTGGCCGCCATTTTCCGTAGTTGTATCTCTTGCAGCTGCTATTTATTTGAATTTTTTCACTCACCATTATTGGTTTGATGTTCGTTGGTGGTTATTTGGACTTGTCATAATCGTCTTTTGGAAATCATGGGTCACATACGAGGTTGTTGGAACTCGTTACCGTATGCCACTCGCACTTTCTTTTGTGCTGATCGGATTTTTTATATGGATAGCCGAAAATATCGCAACGTTTTTTGGAGCATGGAAATATCCAAACCAAACCGATGCATGGGGCCTCGTTGATTTAGGAAAGGTGAGTTCATGGGTCTTATTAGTGATCGTCAGCTTTCTTATAGTAGCGACGTTAAAGCAGGTTAAGGGGACAAATCCCACTTAAAAATAATATTCAGATAATTTTAATTAACGACTGCCGTTTAATATTAATGTGAATATTCGGATTACAATTAATGTAAATATTCTGGTTGTTGTTATCGTTCATGTTAATGTTAAAAGACAAAATAAAAACCCACTAGAAATCAGGATCTTCCCAGATTTGCTTTGTTTACTGTCTTCATTGCTTGTAAAAAATCCTTTTCATGTCCGGCTTGATCTTACAGTAAAGGAGATAATTAAATTGGATTTTCCTATAAAGCAAGGGGACGGAGCATGAGAACCGTCCCTTGATTCATTTTTCATTTCAAAAAGGCGAAAATTGGAATCGCTTCCATTAATTTTAATTGTTTACCCCTGAGCAAGTCTCAGGTTATAATAAAATTTATTATTTTGGATATCGAAATAAATGCAACGAGCAAAAAATACTTCTTTTATTGAAAGGCGATGGACATTGAATAAACCTAGTGGGAAAAAACGAATACAGCTTGCCATACTTCTTGGATCACTTGGATTGTTAGGACCCTTTACAATCGATACGTATTTACCGTCTTTTCCAACGATTGTAAAAGATTTTCATACGACGGCTTCACTTGTACAAATTAGTTTAACCTCCTGTTTATTAGGCCTGGGATTGGGGCAATTGATCATTGGACCTTTGAGTGATGTGAAAGGCCGCCGACAACCCTTGCTTATCTTTATTACCTTGTATCTACTTGCTTCTATAACATGTGCGTTGGCGCCGAATATCTATTTCCTTATCATTGCTCGTTTAGTCCAGGGCTTTGCTGCTGCTGGCGGACTTGTGATCTCTAGAGCGATTGTTCGAGACCTCTTTAGTGGGAGGGAACTGACCAAGTTCTTTACGATGATGGTGTTAGTGGGGAACCTCGGGCCGATCGTTGCACCGATTGCTGGAGGGGGGATTCTTGCTTTTACCAATTGGCATGGTGTTTTTATTGCATTGGCTTGTGTAGGTGCGGTGCTGCTCTTCACAGTTGCTTTCAAATTAGAAGAAACGCTGCCAACAGAAAACCGTGTTCCAAGCAATTTACCACAAATCATGAACAACTTTGGTTCTTTATTCAGAGATCGAACGTTCATGGGGTACGCACTGACTCAAGGATTTACTGTTGCAGGAATCTTTGCCTATGTATCTGGGATTCCATTTGTCTATCAGAATATTTACGAAGTCACACCGCAGCAATTTAGTTTATTATTTGGGACCAATGGATTAGCATTAATTATTGGAAGTCAGATGGTCGGCCGCTTTGCAGACACTATTTCGGAGCGGACTTTCTTAAAAATAGGTTTAGCCATCGCTAATATTGCGGGTGCCGGTTTACTCATCGCTCTACTATTAAACGCACCACTTCTCGCAGTTGCGATTCCGATTTTCTTTTTTGTATCTTCCATCAGTATTATTGGAACCACGTCTTTTACTTTAGCGATTGAAAACCAAGGACATATTGCGGGTAGTGCCTCTGCCTTATTAGGTTTGTTGCCATTTGTACTTGGGTCATTAACGGCTCCACTTGTGGGAGTAGCAGGGGCGTATTCAGGCGTTCCTATGGGCGTCATCATCTTTTGCTCCAGTTTACTGGCTTTCCTATCCTATTTTGTATTGGTACGAAAAGCTTCGCTGCGGATACCACTATCCAATGACCAGTGCTCAGTAAAGAAACCCAGTATCTAAAAAATATAAAATGAAAGGAGAACACATTTCGTTAACCAGCGAATGTGTTCTCCTTTATTTATCTACCATGAATCTAACGTTAAACGTACGGATGGAACTTCCCAGCTTGAGGCGCAGGTTAGTAAAAGATAATTCCAAGATTCGCTTTATTTTAAAAATTGTAGAGGCTTATAGTAAAATGATAGGAGAGGAGTGTGATAACAAATGAAAGCACAAGTGATTAAAAGATTTGGAGATCCATCTGTTTTCGAGATTGCTGAGCTTCCTAAGCCTGAAGCAATTCCTGGGCATGTTGTTATTCAAGTAAAAGCAATAAGTGTAAATCCGATTGATACAAAGATTCGCGGCGGAGCGGTACCAGCAGTTGCACCAGAGTTTCCGGCGGTGTTACACGGCGATGTAGCAGGAGTTGTTGTAGAGGTCGGAGAAGGAGTAACAGAGTTTAAGGTCGGTGATGAAGTCTTTGGTTGCGCAGGTGGTTTTAAAGGAACAGGCGGTGCCATTGCTGAATATATGCTTGCGGATGTGCAGCTTCTAGCTCCTAAACCAAAAAATGTTACGATGGCACAAGCAGCGGCGCTTCCTCTAGTAACAATTACTGCATGGGAGTCACTTTATAATCGTGCAAATGTTCAAAACGGACAAACGGTCCTTGTTCATGCAGCCACAGGCGGGGTAGGTCATGTGGCAATTCAACTAGCAAAGCTAGCCGGTGCCAAAGTGTTCACAACGGCTTCATCTGAGGAAAAGTTAAGCATAGGAAGGCGTTTGGGTGCAGATGTGTCCATCAATTATCGGGAACAATCAGTGGAGGAGTACGTAAAGGAATATACAGATGGAAAAGGGTTTGACATTGTGTTTGATACTGTTGGTGGCGAAAATCTCGATCTATCGTTCCAAGCTGCTGCCACATTCGGAACAGTATTAGCAATCGCGGCGCGCTCAACGCACGATTTGTCTCTTCTTCATGCCAAGGCACTAACCTTACATATTACCTTCATGCTTTTAAAAGTAATTAATAAGGAGACAAGGCAGGAATACGGGAAGATTTTGAGAGAAGTAACGAAGCTTGTAGAAGAAGGGAAACTCAAGCCTTTAGTCGATGAAAGAGTTTTTAATTTTGATGAAGTAAAGGCAGCACATACTTTCCTGGAATCTAAAAAGGCAATTGGAAAGGTCGTAATAACAAATGAATGGTAAGTAGTGGGGAAAATTTTAATTAATTTAAGGATATACTCTCACTAAAGAAACCAAGTTTTTAAAAATATAAATTAAAAGGAGAACACATTTCGTTAACCAGCGAATGTGTTCTCCTTTATTGATCTCCTATTAATCTTAATAAGAACATATAGTTTAGGATTTTTCCTTTCAATATATTTTTATTTAAGGTTAATCCGTATATCTAACACCTTTTAAGATCATATTGACCTTTAATTTAGTACCTTGGACAATATTTTTTCGAAATTCCTTTGCCTTTTTGAAGGCATCCATCATTCCTGATGCTAAAATCTTAATTTCTCTAGTACGCACCGGTTCTTCTAGAAGAAAGATATATTCTTTCATGCGGTTTCACCTCTCAAGTTATAATTTTAATATAATTATATACGATTTTGTAAGCGATTACCACACTTATTTGTGAACGTTTTCACTTATTTCAACAATAGTTTGTTTAGGTTTATGAAAATGAATACATGTTAAACACTACTATTTAGACCTAGTATGTCCTAGATATCGAGAATGGTAGAAAATACCTTAATACAAAAGGCCTGCAATTTTTTACAATATCTTTAAAATACATTAATGCTACATATAACTTCATTGAGTACAATTTCCCTAGTAAGTGTATGTATTTCTTTGCACTCTATCTATTAGAATACACAAAAACACTCGTCATTCAGTCACAATGTTACTACCAAATAAAAAGGAGACTGACTTAGGTGCCAAATTACAGGGGAAAATCAAAAATATTGACAGCTGTTTTAGTATCAGCAAGTATTTTCGGAAGTTTATGGATGGCTCCGATTGATAGTTTAACCAAGGCTCATGCAGCGGAGCAAACTATCAAACAGGAGAATTTCGACCAAATCGCTAATGGAATGCTGCCTGCCGGCTGGAAGCTTGTACAGGGAGATGCCAAGGTCGTTGACGGCAAACTAGTATTATCGTCTCCATCTTCCAGCGCTCCTGCCAGAGTAGTTATTCCTTTAGGAAACCAAACAGGGAATTACGTTTTTGAAGCAGACATGACGTTTCAAAGTGCAGTAGAAGACACCCGATGGGCTTCATTGATGTATCGTGTTCAGCCGAATTCTTATCCGTATTATCAATTCGCGATGCGCAAAGGCACTACGGCGTTGAACGGGCTGGAGTTTGCGATTCGGAATGAAAGCAATCAGTGGGTTGTGCCCGAAACGAATTTTTATCCTGAAAATATGACTTTTAATAAGACTTATCATATAAAAGTGATTGCAAGCGGAAATCGTGTGCAGCAATTTATCGATGGCCAGCTTGTGGTTGATACGGACCAGGCCGGGAAATGGACAAATGGAGATGTTGGCTTTCAAGCGAATGGGACCACAGTTCAGTTCGATAATGTTCAAGTGAATGAATATCCAAATGCCCTTCCTTCTTTAGCAAGTACGAACGCATTTCTACCGCAAGAAGTGAAAACGAATATAGTAAACCCGCCTACGATTATTTCGCAATCTGTTGCACAAGAAGGTGCAGCTTCAGTTCTTCTGCATGCAAATAGGAACGGGCAGGGGCAATGGACGGTTGACGGGGCACCTATTGAAAAAGCCCTAGATAACATCAAAGGCAAATTCATTCCGGTTGTTCAAGTGGAAGAACATGCGGATATTGAAGGTCTCGCGAATATCATGAAGGAAACACAGACACAGGATTTTCAAATTTTATCCAGCAATCCTGCAATCGTTAAAGAAATGAGGGGTTATATTAAAACGGCTCGCGGTGCCCTTCTTTACAATAAGACATCCTTCAATAAGAATGACATTGCCGCATTTGCGCGTGACATTCATAAAAGTGATGCAATGGTGGCAGTAATACCACAAAAAAATCTTAGCCCTGATACCGTTCATTATTTGCATAGCCGTGCTATTTCCGTTTGGGGAATCGGTGCTGACGATTTGCAAGCGGCCCATTCGATTATTCATCTTGGAATAGACGGCATTGTAACAGATAAACCTTCAGCTTCCATTGAAGCTTTGGGGCAGTATCCAGAGAATACCCTTGTGCAGCGTCCTGTGGTTGCTGCACATCGAGGCGTACCTTCCATTGCTCCTGAAAATACGATCGCTTCCTATCGAAAGGCCTATGAATTAGGTGCGGATATGATTGAGACTGATGTTCAGAGGACGAAGGACGGTAAGCTAGTCATTATGCATGACTATTCTGTGGACCGTACAACCAACGGTAAAGGGTATGTAAAGGATTTAACACTTGAGCAGATTCGTTCCCTGGATGCCGGCAGCAAGTTTAGTCCAGAATTCAAAGGGGAGAAGGTACCTACATTTATAGAGTATTTAAATGAGTTCAAGGGGAAAGATGTAGTCCTGCTTGTAGAGATTAAGGCGGATGGTATCGAGAAGCAAGTGATGGAGGAAATTGAGCAAGCCGGTATGGTTGATAACGTCGTGATTCAAAGTTTTAATGCCAATCATATCAGAAATACCCGCAGTCTTAACCCTGAAGTTGGCACTGGTTATCTTTATTCGTCAGGTGTACCATCCACGGTAGAAAGCAGGCTGAAAAAAGCTCAGCAAATGATGCAGTACGGGGCCAGCATGAACGCGACACTGAACGCAGACTATGGGAGTCTGAATCCGGAATTCATCCGATTCATGCGCCAGCGCGGATTCCTGAATATGCATTGGACGTTTAGAAACGAGGATCCGTTTGGCCAAGCCTTGGAGGCTGGCGTTGTCGGACCAATCACAGACTATACTCAGTGGCTGACGGATGCGCCGATTCGTCTGGAAATTCCGAACAAAAAGGTCAACCTGAAGGTCGGAAAATCAGCAACGATTCAGGTGAAATCTTTTGTGAACTATCGTGAAGCCAAAACGGAAAATATTTCGACTACGCTCTTTGTAAACAGCGGAGAAACAAAGGTGAAAATCCAAGGAAATACCATTCAAGCGATTGAGCCTGGAACGGTTAATGTATTTGCGATGCATACCTTCCAAATGCTTGGGAAGGAATGGCATTTAGTAGCTGAGCCGATTGAAGTAACGGTTACAGAATGATAAGTTAGACAAATGCGCCTCTTTCAATGGGAGGCGCATTTTATTGTTATCGGTAACGATTATCCAAATTCTATCTTTACCAATAAATAATAGATAATTTACAAAAAGGAAACATGGACTTAATATAGCCTTGCTAATCTATTAATAGGTTTAGTTTTTTAAATCCTTAATAAAAGAAATTAGGAGGCTTTGTTATGAGTAATCAGGATTCTAAATTAGAAATGGACAGACGGAAATTTATCAAAATCGGTGGAATGAGTACACTTGCCTTAACACTTGGATCAGCCGGCCTTCCAGCTGAATTGTTCACTGGCTCAGCACATGCCGAATTAAATGATGATATCAAGCTTCAATTTAATCAGGACGGAAAACTCAAAATCGTACAGTTTAACGATACACAGGATGATGAAAACATTGACCGCCGGACTATACAGCTGATGGAAAAAGTGCTAGATACAGAAAAACCTGATTTTGTGGTCCTTAACGGAGACAACATCACAGGAGGCTGTGACACGCCAACGGAGATGAAACAAGCGATTAATAATATAGCCCAGCCATTGGAGCAAAGAGGGATTAAGTGGGCCATTACTTTCGGGAACCATGATGAGGATTCAACTCCAAAAAGCGGCCTTGATGAGGAGGACATGCTCCGGATTTATATGTCATACCGATACAATATGAACAAGCCTGGAGTAAAAGACATTACTGGAACAGGGAATATGAATCTGCTTATCAAAAATTCCAAAGGCACGGATGCCGCTTTCAACCTCTGGCTGCTTGACAGCGGGAGATATGCTCCTTCAACGATTGCAGGTCAAGACTTTAAAGGATACCCAACATGGGACTGGCTTCGTTTCAACCAGGTTAGCTGGTATTATGAGACCTCCAAAAAACTGGAGAAGCAATGGGGGCATAAGGTTCCTTCACTTGTATTCATTCATATCCCTCTCTGGGAACACAGATTTATGTGGTTTGGAAGTGTTGACGGAAGAACGAACGCACATCATGCCACTGCTTTGAACAAACACAGCATTGTAGGAGAAAGAAATGAAGAGGAATGCCCGGGTCCAATTAACGGCGGCATGTTTTCAGCTATGCTGGAGAGAGGCGATGTAAAAGGGGTCTTCTGCGGACATGACCATGTGAACACGTATATGGGCAATTATTATGGAATCTTGCTAGGCTATGCTGGCAGCACTGGCTTTGGTACATACGGCCTTCCAGGGGCAGAACGAAATAGATTGCGCGGTGCCAGGGTGTTCAATTTAGATGAAAACACCGAGAACGTGCTAGTGGAAACACATATGGTGTTTGCTAAGGACTATGGCATTGATCTAACAGCCAATGATCAGAGTATTGCTCCAGCTCCTATTGATGAAAGCAAAAAGCATGAAAAAGTTATAAGAAGTTAAAATCCATTAATGATTTTTCGTAAAAATTAGTGGATTTAGCCATCAGTCACCCTTTACTTGACTGTAAAGAATAAATTTTAAAGCTTAACAAAGGAAGGGCAGATGAATCCTCATCTGCCTTTTTTATGTCTTTAATATTCAATAAATTAAGTCAAAAAAAAACGATTAAAGCTTCTTTTAGGCACATTTTCTCCTAAAGAGGAAACTCGTATCCTACCTCTCTTAAATTCTAGCAAACTTAAATATAATTAGCGTGTTCGATCAGATGCTTTATATTTTGAAGCTGAAAAGCGCCATATATTCTATCTTTGGAGGTAAGCTCATGGATAAAATACTGTTGTAACTGTTCTTTATCCGTAACCCGTTTTACGATGCTGTTATCCGACCAATCGTGAACCTCTTTTTCATTTTCATCGTAATTAAAGAATACCAATGTGTTGATCCATGTGGTAATATCTTGATCTTGTAAATAATTGGATAGGATGACGGCGGACTCCTGAACCTGACTAATTGGATTTTCATATGTCTTCACAGTTAAAGCTCCCGACTCATCCTTATCAAATACGAGCGTTTCCTCTTTTTCACTATCTATTATCTCTGTTAAGAACGAAAACTTGTGGCCGCCCATTCTTTTTAATCCCAAAACGATGTGGCCTTTCCAGTGTTTTGTTTCTATTATATATATACCGGTTGATAAAAGGACGATGTGATCAATCTGCCGCGTATTACCATTTATCTCAGGAATAAAAATGTTCGGCATAATAATCATTTCATCTGGTGAGATAAGTGTCTTTCTAACTAGATCTGATTTGAAATTTTCTAGTACCTGATGGGTAATGATTTCCTCACCGTTTCGATAATTTTTCCGAATCACTTCGTTTTCGATCAACAGTTTTTCTATTTCACGTTGGAATGATTCGTTCAAACGCATGACCTTCTCATCGAATTTAGTTGCTGCAGTTTCCATCGAAGCCTTTTGCCATTCTTTAATGGCTGTTACTTCTTGGAAATGGTTGCTTCTCATTTCTTTTTGTTTCGCCTTTTCCTTTTTTACGATAAAAATAAGCCAAGCAACAGATCCAGCTAGTACTGTGGAAATAATTATCCAGGTCATTTCATTTCTCCTTGTCTATCAGATCATATTTAATAGTTTTTTAATAGCATTTTATCTAATTCACGGACTTTATCATAGGAATTTACTAATTTTTCAGGTACCAATGTTCTGCCAGAATCCCAAGCATTCTTTTCTATTTTAGCTAGAAGCTGTGCTTTTTCTTCATCTTCGAAATATTTTAATACCCTTAAATCATGTTTGTTATTCTTAAATTCTAAATAATAACCGAGTTGACGATATAGAATAATTTTAACACAATCTTCATCTGTCTTTTTAATTTTAAAGTTAATATTTGCAATATATCCATTAATTTGTAAATAGTTAAACTTAATCGTATTCGTCGATACATTAAAGCTCATAGGTGCAAGGAGTTTATTGTTCATTTCATAATCAATAGTTAATTGGTGCTCTTGCAAAGTATTTTCAATTATTGCCTCAATATCTCTTATATAAAGCATTTTCTCGATCGCTACCTTTCAAAATCTACTACTCTTATTTTTAAGAAATAATAGTAGAAAGTAAATCCATCTATTTTCCTTTAGACTTTATTCCTATCGCATGGAGTGGCGGGATATCGCCGCTTGCAGGGTCTTTTTTCATAGATTGTCTTTATTGGCGTATGGAAGGTAAAACCATTCATAAAAAAACTATGTCTGATTCCCTTACAATATTGTTCAAATTTTACTGAACAAGGAGTATATTCAGGTTAACAAGTTAACAAATGTGTTTAAATTTTAAAAATATATAGACACTTCTGTGTAATATGTTATAAGGTTGGATAAAGGAATTACATAATAAACAATAATGTTCATTCTATGAAGGAGGTTTGAAGGCATGGAATTATTAATGAGAAATATGTTTCAATCGCTTGGGAAGAATACCTCAGCTAACAAACTAGCAAAAAAATACGGTTTGCGTTTTGGAGCAGGGCGATTTGTAGCGGGGGAATCCATCCAAACAGCTATTGATTCCGTGAAAAAGTTGAATCATGATGGGAAAATGGTCACTTTAGACCACCTGGGGGAATTTGTTTATACAGAAGAAGAAGCACAGGAATCAACTGCCATGTGTGTTCAAACCCTCGATGCGATTGCTGAAGCAGGGGTCAACTCCAATCTTTCTCTTAAAATGACATCGCTTGGCCTAGATATTAGCAGAGAGTTATGTATGAAGAATATGCGTAAAATTCTTAACCGGGCTAAACTCCATCAGAATTTTGTCAGAATCGATATGGAAGATTATGATCACTGTCAAGTATCATTGGATATTTATAAAGAGCTTCGGAAGGAATATGACAATGTAGGACTCGTTATTCAAGCCTACCTTTTTAGAACAGAACAGGATATCGCCGATTTACATCAACTGAATGCAAACCTGCGTCTCGTAAAAGGGGCATACAAAGAGTCTCCAACCGTTGCTTTTCCGGAGAAAAAAGAGGTCGATGAAAATTTTAAAAAGATTATTAAGCAGCATCTATTAAACGGCAACTATACAGCGGTAGCCACCCATGATACAGCGATGATTGACTTTACAAAAACGCTAGTCAGTGAACACCGAATAGCTAAAGAACAATTTGAGTTTCAAATGCTCTATGGAATTTGTGAGGATATTCAAGCAAAACTAGTAAAAGAAGGGTTTAATGTCCGTGTGTATGTGCCTTACGGGGTAGACTGGTTTGGTTATTTTATGAGACGGTTGGCTGAAAGACCCGCCAATGTCTGGTTTGTTCTTAAAAATCTATTAAAATAGCAATTTTATATAAAAAGGAGTCGGAAAATTATGACAACCGCAACACAACAAGCACCTTACAAAAATGAGCCTTTTACCAATTTTTCTCTGGAAGAAAATAAGCAATCGATGACTGCAGCTCTTGCAAAAGTGAAAACGGAGCTAGGCAGGAAGTATCCGCTCGTGATCGGCAATGAAAAGTTATTTACCGAAGAACAAACCATTTCCATTAATCCAGGAAATGTAGATGAAGTCATCGGATCAGTTAGTAAAGGGAACAAGGAATTAGCTGAACAAGCGATGCAGGAAGCGTTGAAAACCTTTGAAACCTGGAAAAAGGTTGCTCCGGCTGAGCGTGCGGAATATCTATTCAAAGCAGCAGATTTAATGAGACAGCGCAAGCACGAGTTTTCTTCTTACCTTGTCTATGAATCAGGGAAAAACTGGGCTGAAGCTGACGCTGATACAGCAGAAGCCATCGATTTTATGGAATTCTATGCAAGAGAAATGATACGCCTTAGCGAGACAAGCATTCATCAGCCGCTTGTAAAAATTCAAGGGGAAGACAATCAAATTTCTTATATTCCTCTTGGTGTTGGGATTATCATTTCTCCGTTTAACTTCCCATTGGCGATCATGGCGGGAACAACGGTCGCAGCGATTGTATCAGGAAATACGGTTATTTTGAAACCGGCGGATGCTACTCCTGTGATTGCAGCCAAATTTGTGGAATTAATGGAAGAGGTCGGTCTTCCTTCAGGCGTCCTCAACTATATGCCAGGGGATGGAATCGATGTGGGTGAGTATTTGGTCGAGCATCAAAACACTCGGTTTATCTCTTTTACAGGCTCACGTGCTGTCGGATGCCGTATTTATGAAAGAGCATCAAAGGTTCAGCCTAGCCAATTGTGGTTAAAGCGTGTTATTGCTGAGATGGGCGGCAAGGACGGGGTTGTTGTCGATGAAACAGCCGACTTGGATGCAGCAGCAGCGGCGATTGTCGCTTCGGCTTTTGGCTTCCAAGGACAAAAATGTTCCGCGGGCTCGAGAGCGATTATTGTGGAATCGGTTTATGATGAAGTGGTTGAGAAAGTAACGGAGTTAACAAAAAATCTAACAGTGGGTCTTCCTGAAGAGAACTATGCGATTGGACCGGTAATCGACCAAAAATCAGTAGATAAAATCATGGGCTATATCGAAATTGGCAAAACAGAAGGCCGATTGCTTACAGGCGGCTCAAGAGCAGATGGGAACGGCTTCTACATTAAACCAACCGTGATTGCGGATGTTCAACCAAAAGCCCGGATCATGCAGGAGGAAATCTTTGGCCCGGTCCTTGCCCTAGCGAAAGCAGCTGACTGGCAGGAAGCGATTGAAATCTATAATGATACGGACTATGGATTGACGGGCGCTTATCATTCCCAGGATGAAGAACGCATTCAGTATGCCCTTGAAAACATGTATTGCGGAAACCTTTATATTAATAAAAAGTGTACGGGTGCATTAGTTGGTGCCCATCCATTTGGCGGATTCAACATGTCAGGAACCGATTCAAAAGCTGGCGGATACGATTACCTGCTGTTGTTTACGCAAGCGAAACTGAAATCTAGAAAACGTTAATCACATCCTAAACGGGGAACCCCCTCTACAGGGGGGGATTCCCCAAAAAACAACCGTGTTTAAACTTTAATTGTAAGCGCTTCATGTGATTTTTGGAGTCAAAAATAGAATGGGGGATGGGCTTTTGAATACACAGATTCTTATTTCTATCGGTATTTATATGGTGGGTATGCTGATCATTGGTTATTTTGCTTACAAGCGAACGTCTAATCTAGAAGATTATATGTTAGGCGGAAGAGGGCTGGGGCCTGCTGTGACAGCACTAAGTGCTGGGGCATCTGATATGAGCGGCTGGCTGCTCATGGGTCTTCCCGGGGCGATGTTTTCTCAAGGTGTGAGTGCCTCATGGATTGCGATTGGTTTAACCATAGGGGCCTATTTAAACTGGCTTTATGTCGCACCACAGTTAAGAACTTATACAGAGAACGCCAACAACTCGATGACCATTCCTGCGTTTCTTGAGAACCGTTTTGGTGACCGTTCGAATATGCTGCGCTTGACCTCTGGACTCATTATTATTGTCTTTTTTACGTTCTATGTATCGTCAGGAATGGTTTCAGGCGGGGTTCTTTTTGAAACCACCTTTAATCTGCATTACCAGGCAGGACTATGGATTATCGCTGCTGTTGTGATTGCCTATACTTTATTTGGCGGATTTCTAGCGGTGAGCTGGACCGATTTTGTACAAGGTTTAATTATGGTAACGGCTCTAATTTTAGTCCCAGCTGTGACCATAATGGAAGTAGGCGGATTTGGGTCCGCATTTCAAGAAATAAAGGGGATCGATCCTAAGTTATTTGATATTTTTAAAGGGACCACTTTTTTAGGAATTGTTTCGTTGATGGCATGGGGCTTAGGGTACTTTGGCCAGCCGCATATCATTGTCCGCTTTATGGCTATTTCGTCCGTTAAAGAAATTAAAAAAGCAAGACAAATTGGTATGGGCTGGATGATTTTTTCTGTCGGTGGTGCGATGTTTACGGGTTTCATCGGCTTGGCTTTTTATTCGAAACAAGGTCTCATACTTTCTGATCCTGAGACCGTCTTTATTGAACTAAGCAGAATTTTATTTCATCCATTAATTACTGGATTTTTACTGGCCGCATTATTAGCAGCGGTGATGAGTACGATTTCTTCCCAGCTGCTTGTGACAGCAAGCTCACTGACTGAAGATGTGTATAAGACGTTCTTCCGCCGCTCAGCAACAGATAAAGAACTACTGTTGATCAGCAGACTATCGGTGCTAGTCGTTTCCTTTATTTCAGTTGTGATTGCCTTTGATAAAAATGGAACCATTTTATCGCTGGTCGGATACGCTTGGGCTGGCTTTGGAGCCGCTTTTGGTCCTGTCATTCTGCTGAGCCTTTACTGGAAACGGATGAATAGATGGGGCGCTCTTGCCGGAATGGTTGGCGGTGCAGTCACGGTCATCATTTGGGCCAGTGTACCGGTATTAAAAAATAGTTTATATGAAATCATTCCAGGATTCATCGTAGGCTTGACAGCCATCTGGATTGTCAGCTTAATGACTCCCGAACCGAGTGCGCAATTACAAAGAGAATTTGACGAGTATAAACACTCGGCATAACCATAATCCTATTGGCCCTGAAACTGGTAGAACCAAAAGAGTAGGTTTATAGAATATTTTTGTGAAAATGCTGATACCCGAATAATCATACGGGTTCAGCTTTTTTTATTAATGTTCATTCATATTAGGAGAGTCCTACTGGTGCGCTATTACGATATCACACCTAAAGGGCTGGTTCGCTAGAATAGCCGTTGAATTTATGTTAAAGTGAAGAAAAAGCTTGAAAGGATTTTAGTATGTTCAAAAGTGCACCATTTATACTGGATGACTCCTTTACAATTGTAAATTATCATATACCATTACTAGAAATAAAAAAGAAACTTAACGAGTACAATTTTGTTATTGTATCAGGTGGAACCTACTTTATCATTACTCATGATGAAAACAGCCTGATGGCCTTAGGTGACGACTCCATACCCATTATTGATTGGCTTGAACAGCTCCATTGGCTGGAATCCACCGTCATTTCTGATGTCAATGAAATCGATACCTCTGTTGATTGGCGCAGACCGGTTCTAGTTAAAAACGAAAAGGGAATAATCGGTGTTTTTTCAGCTGAAAAGAGGATCGAAATGCTTGAAAAAGAAAACCGCCAAGTTTCTGCTTATTTTCAGACCTTAGCGGAGACGATTAATGAATCGGTTACAGCGGTCGATCAAGCGGGACATGTCGTCTATTGGAATACTACAGCAGAAGAAACCTATAAGATTAAAAAAGAGTACATTCTCGGAAAAAAAATAGGGGAACACTTTCGTGATGAATCGATTGTCCTTCACCGAATTTTAAATGAAGGACGCCCGGTAAGAGGACAATATCATCGACCTGATAAGGATACGCATGTTCTCATTAACGCTTCACCCATCATGATCGAAAATAGGATTATTGGCGGCGTCGCGACCGAACAAAATATCACGAAAATTATCCGGCTTAACGAAGAATTGGATTCAAACTCAACCTTGCTTGTTCAAAAATCCAATCCCTTTTCAACTCTGGTAAGCGGGAGTCCTAAATTTCAGGAAACCTTGAAGATTGCGCAAAAGGTTGCCCATGCGGATATCCCCATCCATTTAACAGGGGAACCTGGGTCTGGTAAGGAAATGCTTGCACAAGCGATTCATTATGGCGGCACAAAAGCCGAAGGTCCTTTTATCACACTAAACTGTTCGGTCATTCCTCCTGCCTTGTTGGAAATGGAACTTTTCGGATTTCAAAAGGAAACCTTTACAGCGGAACAACAAACCTTACAAATCGGTCGGATCGAGCAAGCCTTAGAAGGTACGTTATTCATAGAAGATATTGATAAGATGCCGCTTCAGGTCCAAGGGAAACTATTAAATTATATGGTCGATCATCGTTTTTACCGGGTGGGTGGAGTTGAGAAAATTACCTCGCCCACACGAATCATTACCTCCACCTCAGAATCGATTGAGGTTCTCGTGAAACAAGGAAATTTTAACGAGCAGCTTTATTTTCATTTATCCGTTATTACGATCGATATCCCGCCATTAAGAACCAGAAAAGAGGATATCATTGCTCATACCCAGAACTATATTCAAGAGTTCAGCTCTAAGTATAAAAAGCCTGTCCCGGAGATCTCTTCTGAAACGATGAACCAGTTAGTGAACTATGATTGGCCAGGAAACATCCGTGAACTTAGAAACACGATGGAACGGTTGGTTCTCCTTAATGACAAATCCGTTATTACCGATGAACATTTGCCTGATACTATGAAGAGTCAGTTGATTGTGAAACAAACGAACAGCCCAATAGGGGAAAGTGATCAACAGGAAGATGTTGTAATAAATTCTGAAGTGTTAGAGATTGAGGAAGCCTTACGTAAAACGTATGGAAATAAAAGTGCAGCGGCTAACCTTTTAGGGATTTCAAGAGGGACATTATATAACAAAATAAAAGAATTTGGATTAAATTAAACGGAAAATACACTTTAAAAATTATATTTAGGTTATATAAGTAAACCACTTGAAATTAAAAGGACCACACATTTTAGATATGTCTAATATGTGTGGTGTGATTTTAAAATAAGTTTGATTAAAATCCTGTATTAATTTAAACATGATTTTTCATTGAAGTCGGACAATATGCCTCAGATGGTGCAAAGATAATGATTGTATAATAAATAATGGGTTGGATGGCATGCGTGGCCGTCAGCGTATCTGGCGTAGGTGGGGCCGATACTAGGGACAGATGAAGATTGTCCTTGTAGTAAAATATTTAACATCGTTCGTTAATACATGTGGAAAATCAAGGATGAAGGAGAATTATAAGAAAAACTTTATATACAAACTACGTGCTGGATCGATTAAATCGATATCCAGTTTTTTTTATTGGTAATTCGATCAATACTCCGATATTTAGAAATGACTTTTACGACACCGTTCATTCTCAAAATTTTTAAAGATATGAATGAAACGGGTTAAAATGATTTACCTCTAATTGCGGATTCCTATTTTTCCACGCCTCAATATAACGGCCCTTCTCAGTTTGAGTGGATGTTCTCCACATTTTGCTGAAAGTGCCAATTGCCAGGGTGCCCAACAAGCTAACACCGACGAATACTTAGAGTTGAACCTTTTATCGGACGTTTGAAGACTTAGGGCTTTTTTCTTTGTATTTTTTTCGTATAAGAGCGGCAAACAACAGAAAAAGCGGAATCATGATTTCTATCAAGGGAACATAAAAAGCCCCAGTCGTAGAAAAATAGTGACCCATATATTGAAGATTGGGAGTTACCCATATACTGCATATAACTTGGAGGAAACCTAATGGAAGAACAATCGATTTGTAATCAGACAAATCCAGCCACTGGGCTGTCCCAAGTACAAGGGCATAATAAAAAAACGAAAACTTAACAAACACACCGACTATCCAAACTGCCATGATAATCGCTTCAACATGCTCAAAAAAATCAGCTAGGCTGATATACCTGACAATATTCATCACTGGATATAACTCTTGCTGAGTAACCCCGCCAAGTACAAGTACTGAAGCTAAATTTGTAACCACCATGGTCAGGATGATAGCCATAACAGAAATCGTCCCCCATTTCCCCACTTTTTCTCGATCTGACAAAAACGGTAGCAAAAAAGATAGGTAAAGAAGATCACCAAACCACGCCACAATAAAAAAAGCCCCTTTTAAAGAAGGTAGAAACCCATTTCCCATGATCGGAAGTATGTTTCGTGGTTCCATATCAGGCAAAAGCATCAAACTCACCATCAGAAGAGGAATAGTAAACAATGGAAGAAAAACCAATGCTGCGCGCGCCAGCACTTCCACACCGCCTCGTACAGCGAAGGCACAGACTAGAACCATACCGGCAATCACCACTATGATCGGAGTTTTAAAAAGTCCGGTAGTGATGATGAACTCGGCATACTCACGTAAAATGAGACTGTTATTGTGAAGGAAAAAAAACAAATAGAAAATCCCGAGTGTTTTCCCGCCAAATCGCCCCATAATACTCACACTATATTGAATGATATTTTCTCCTGGATAAAGCTTGTGCAATTGGAGGACAACAAACACCATCAACAAACCGATGGGACAGTTCCATATCGGAGATATCCAGAGATCCTGCTTGGCGTATGTTGCTGTAATGGATGGAACAGTAACAATGCCTGTAGCCAGGATGGACGGATAGATCATAGCACCCATCTGAAAAGCAGATATTTTCCCTTTTTCGATCATTCTTTTTTAACCTCATTAATTAATTTTTTATTAGTATCTCCTTAAAATATTAGGAAAAACATTTTAACGTTCGAAAATTATCATTATGATAAATTATTAATTGATTAAATAGCGATTTCCTGACTGAGCCATACGCAAAGGGCAATGAGTTCGTTTGCTTGATACTTACTAGATCGCTGTACAAAGCTAACTTGTGTGGTACTCCATGCCCATCAAGTTAAGAAAAATAATGGACAACTTGATGTTAACTGGCTTTCTGTCGATTTCTATTCCGTAAGACAGCGATAAGTAGCAAGAACGTTGGGATGACCATTTCGATTGTCATATTATAAAAAGGTACGATTCTCAAAAAATGGACCAATTCCAACAAGCTAGGGATGGACCAAAAACTAAACAGTATCAATAGAAAACCAAGTGGAAATACGACCGGTCGACAATTAGAAAGATTCAACCATTGTGTTGTACCTAGAACAAGTGCATAATAATATACTGAGATTTTGATAAACGTACCTGACACCCAAATCGCCACGATAACTGGATCTATTTGTTCAAAAAAATCAGCGATGCGGATATAACGAACAGCGAACATCACAGGATAGAGATAGTTAGCAGTATTTCTTCCAAAGACGAAAAATGTGGTCATATTGAGCAAAACTAAAGTGATCATGATACCAAATATAGAGATGATTCCCCATTTCATCCCTTTTTCTTGATCAGTTACAAAGGGAAGTATAAAAGAGATTAGAATGAAATGGGTGAACCACCCCATTGGGGTAATCGCCCCTATAATGGGAGGGGTAATTCCCTTCTCCAAAATAGGAAGAATATTCTTCGGGTCCATGTCCGGAATAAGTAGAATTACTATTACTCCCCAAAGTAAAACCACAATCGGTACAAAGAATTGGGAAGCCCTCCCCAATACTTCTAAACCACCACATACGGCAAAGGCACAGACGAGAATCATTGTTGAGATAACTACGCTAATCGGGGTTCGGGGAAGAAAGCTACCTACAATGAACTCCCCATACTGCCTAATTATTAGGCCATTCACGTGCAGAAAAAAGAATAAGTAAATAATCCCGAGAATTTTACCAGGAATCAGGCCAATAATGTGTTTGCTATATTGGATAATGGTTTGGTTCGGATACAGTCTGTGTAATTGATAAGCAATAAACAAGGTAAATAATCCCATGAGGGAAGCGATTATCGGTGAGATCCATAAATCGTTCTTGGCAAATTTTGCAGTAATCCCTGGGAGTAAGAGATCAGCTGTTCCCACTACTACCGGATACATCATTATTCCCATCTGAAAGGATGAAATCTTTCCTTTTTCCAACATCTTTTACCCCTTATTACTTTTTTATTAGTATATCCATATCATGTAAATATTTAGATCAAGGAAAGAAATACTTGGCCTATATCACACGTTATTTAATTGAAGAGCATTTAGGTAACCCTACGGAACAAATTCCTCATTGCGTTGGTGCAAAAACATTATGGGATTATCGTTTGCGCCATCCGGCTGGATACATGGATGGAACTTTATCGATATGATACAAAACGCGTATCCCGGAACATTTCACCCTTTAGAATTTAAACAGGTTTCGCATGTTACTGGCAGGGGGAAGAGGGGCGGAAAAGAGCGATAGAAGCAGTTCGTTATGTCATTGTAGAAACATATAACATTCCCTTTCAGAATGGATAGAAAATCAGATAAAGCCGTTCTCCTCAGGTACAAGAGATTTCCAATTAGATAGGATAGATTTTCTAGATACATCGCAAGATAAAGATAAGTTTCACCACGATTTTCCATACAACCTTGAACAAAAGGAAGGCGCTGTCCATGTTCTTTCGAAAAAATCGAAAAAGGTTCCATCAGCAAAAACCACTCAATACGCAACAACAGGTTACCGGGCAGCAAGTTCTGCTATCTTCCGATCTGGATGAAAACTTACAGGTTCTTCACTCCATGTATCAGGATTGCATGGATGTAGTCTTTCGGACATTTTTGATCGGTGGACAAACAAAAGCCGTCCTTATATATATAGAGGGTTTATCTAATCTTGAAGAGCTTGATGATAATGTACTTGCCCCACTTGCATCAGAAACAGAAGGCAGGGTTCGCAGTCCGCGTGAATTGTTAGAGAAAAAGATACATATTTCAAAAATGAAAGAAGTTAAGACGTTCGCAGAGTGTATAGAGTATATCTCAATCGGGTTCTCCGTACTTTTAGTACATCAAGCAATGACCGGACTTGCTTTGGGTTTGTGCAAATGGGAAAAGCGATCGATTGAAGAACCGTCGGCAGAGAGTGTCGTGCGGGGGCCGCGGGAAGGTTTTGTGGAAACATTGCAAGTCAATACCTCCCTGCTCCGACGAAAGATCAAAAGTCCTGACCTCAAAATGAAATCGATGAAAATCGGGCGCTATACTGATACTCATGTTGTAATTGCTTATATTAAAGGACTTGCTGATCAAAACTTGATTGAGGAGGTCGAAAACCGGTTGCAGCGGATTGACATAGACAGTGTATTGGAAAGTGGCTATATCGAGGAACTGATTGAAGACAATCCCTATTCACCTTTTCCTCAACTCATCAATACAGAGAGGCCGGATGTAGCAGCTGCTAATCTCCTGGAGGGGCGTGTAGTGATCTTGGTAGACGGTACACCCTTTGTCTTAATTGCTCCGATTAGTTTTTTTTCCTTGCTTCAGTCGCCGGAAGACTATTATCAACGTTTCCTGATTAGTTCAGCCATCCGATTGCTGCGCTTTGTGTTTATGGTTTTATCTATTCTTTTGCCTTCTCTCTATGTAGCGATACTAACCTACCATATGGAGATGGTGCCGACATCCTTGCTGATTAGTGTAGCATCTTCACGGGAATCTGTGCCTTTTCCGGCGCTGGTGGAAGCATTAATGATGGAAATAACCTTTGAAGCGCTGCGTGAAGCAGGGGTTCGGCTTCCGAAACAGGTCGGGGCGGCCGTTAGTATTGTCGGCGCTTTAGTCATCGGGCAAGCGGCCGTTCAAGCTGGTCTGGTTTCCGCTCCGATGGTCATTGTTGTTGCGATTACAGGCGTTTCCTCCTTTATGGTCCCGCACTATACGCAAGGGATCGCATTACGAATGCTGCGCTTTCCTATAATTTTTCTTGCTGGATCCCTGGGTTTGCTTGGGATTATGCTTGGGGTGATTACAATCGTCGTCCACTTATGTGGGTTGCGTTCGTTTGGGGTTCCATACCTTTCACCAATCGCTCCGATGAAGAGTGGTGAATTGAAAGATGCCTTGATTCGAGCACCATGGTGGAAGATGAATAAACGACCACATTTAACTGGTGAATTCAATCCATATCGACAGGCCCCCGGTCAAAAACCGAATCCGGGCAAAGGAGACGAATCGTAGAGTAAAGATTTAACGAGAAGGATGTGAGTAAGGATGAAACTCTTTCGGTCTCAAAACATTACAAAGTTGTACCTCGTTCTTCTCTTGTTATCGGTTAGTTTCCTGCTTACCGGTTGCTGGGACAGAAGAGAAGTGAATGAGACGGCGCTGATATTAGGGGCTGCTATTGACAAAGAAAAAGGGAAAAACATCAGGCTTACCATTCAAATTTTGATTCCCCGGGCTGTGAGCAGCGGGCAGCAGGGAGGAGGCGGAGGCGGAGGAGGTCCTCAGGTCTTGGTGAGATCGGCAATTGGAGAAAATATGGCAGATGCTGCGTCAAAGCTCCAGACAGAATTTCCACGCAAAATCTTCTGGGGGCATTGTAAAGCGTACATTATCGGGGAGAAGCTCGCGAAAGCAGGAGGTGTTCATGAGCAAATTGACTTTTTACTTCGCCACCCAGAACCTCGGGAACGTGCTTATTTGTATGTTAGTGTCGGGAAAGCAGCAAATATTCTAGAATTAAAGCCACCTTTAGAGCTATACGTAGGAGACGCGCTCCGGAAGCTTGCTGAGATGCGTATTGGTACGAGTATTACCGTGAAAGATTTTGAACAGATGTTAACAGGTGATACAGGGGCGGCTCTCCTGCCATTGATTAAAAAGTTACCGCCATTGACTGGAAATAAACAAGAAACGATTGCTAATATAATCGGGACTGCTATTTTTAAGAAAGATAAAATGGTCGGTCAAATTGATATCAGAGTAACTAGAGGACTGTTGTGGTTACGCAATGAAGTCGAAGTGACTGCGGTGACGGTAAACCCCAAAAAAGGAGAATCTATATCGTTAGATCCTATTCGTGAAAAGACGAAGCTCATCCCTACCATAAAGAATGGAAAGTGGAAGATCCTAGCCAAGGTCAAATCGGAAGGTACGATTGTGCAAAATGGAAGCCATCTTGACATTATGAGCCCCATCATTACGAAGAGGATAGAAAAGGACTTAGAAAAAGACATCAAACAACGATTAAACTTATCCCTGAAACAAGTGAAGAAAGAGATGAATATAGATGCGTTCGGTTTTGGAGATGCGTTTCACCGTAAATACCCTAAAGAATGGGAGAAAGTCAAAGATCATTGGGATAAGATCCTTCCGCAGGTAGACGTAAAAATAGCTATTAAAACGCGTATACGCCGACCTGGTTTGAGTACTTCACCGGCGGGTGTTCCGGAAAATGAGGTAGAAAAGAAATGATATGGACTGTGTTAGCAATAACAGTAGGTGTGGTTCTTATCACATTATATGAATGGCCAAAAATAAATCAAAATCAGAAAAAGGAGAAAGCGGCCTTTGTAACCTTAACGGCCATGGGGTGGCTGCTTTCTATTCTCCTTCTGTACTTTCCGGACATGCCAGGTCCTACACAGATGATTGAAAAACTTTTCAAACCGCTTGGTAAGTTGCTTGAGAAATAGTAGAATCATGGGAAATTAGTCAATAGAAGGAGACAAGAAAATGATGGAGAAAGGAAAAATTTCTGCATTTCAGATGGCACTTATGATATTACCACCGATAATATCAACCAGTATTCTCGCTGTTCCTGCTGTTACGGGCAGCTATGCGCATCGTGATATGTGGATTTCTCCAATTTTGGCGTCCCTCAACGGATTTTTTACAGCATTTATTGTATATCAGTTACATAAAATCTATCCAAAGGAGACTATCATTCAATATAGTCAGCATATTGTGGGGCGGATTCTAGGAAAAGTACTTGGATTGATCATTTTGTTCTTTTTCTTGTACCTATCTGGTACGATCTGTAGGGAATATACGGTTTTTGTTATTGATACCTTTTTTCCTAAAACCCCGATGATCGTAGTCATTGGAAGTATGGCTCTTGTTTCTGCTTTCGCTGTACGAGGTGGTGTAGAAGTGTTGGGAAGAGCCGCTCAACTGTTCGTTCCGATCTTTATGTTCCCACTGTTATTGTTGATTCTACTCATACCAAACTTTAAACCAGAGAATATGTTTCCGATCATGGAGCGCGGTATCATGCCTCCAGTCATGGGAGCAGCTCAACCGATGGTTTGGTTCGCTGAAGTCTTTCTGATGTCTATACTGCTTCCTTTTTTGACAGATCGTGAAAAAGGGATGAAATGGAGTATGATCTCGGTGGTTGTTGCTTTGTTAACTATGGTTTATCTCGATATAGTTAGCCTTTTCGTGTTGGGAGAATCAGCATCCGATTATACATATCCAGTATTTATTGTTTTCCGACACATTAGTGTTGCTACCTTTTTTGAACACCTTGAGTCCATCTTGATGGTTGTTTGGGTGCTGGGGGTTTTCGTCAAATTTTCAGTGTTTTATTATGCGCTTGTTCTAGGAACTGCCCAATGGTTAGATCTATCTAACTACCGACCCATTGTATTTCCACTTGGTTTTTTGATAATTTTATTCGGTATATGGGAATATCCCAACTTTCAGGAACTGACCAGATTGTTAGAACTATCGCTCCCTTTTATGAAACACCTATTATGACGTTAATTCCGATGTTGCTATTACTCATCATAATTGTAAAGAAAAAGATCAGTAAATTGAAAAACAAATCAAACACCATAAATGATTAATGTACATATAAAAATCATTCGGTTCTGATGTAAACCACAGAACTACCGATAATCCTTTCTTATAGATTGTGAAGGAATGTATTTAAAGTAACTGGCAGGTGGAACAAGAATAATAGAACACTTAACACTATAATTTGAGCAATCAAAATAAATAGATTTGCACTGGAATTGCTATGCACACTCATTTTATTGTTTAATTCCATTTGTTTTCAGTTAATTTTATTATGAATTTGAGTAGCTGCGAAAAGTGCAATATTTGAAAGATTTTTGAGCGATCAAGGTTTAAATTCTCACTCATCTTCTTACGAATTTTCGAGCCTGGAAGCCATTAAACAATGTGTATTGTGTGGATTAAGGATTGCTCTCGTCCATAAAATTACCGTTATACAAGAATTAGAGCAACATAGATTAAAGGCTCGTCCCATTGATAAAAAATATGGGTACATTTCCACTTATTTAGCTTATCGAAAAGACAAATGGATTTCACCGCTAATGAATTATTTTATAGAAGAAGTTAACATGCATTTTTTTAAAAAAAGTCATGAGGTTTTACGCAAACTGCAGCACTAGAAACTGCACAGGATGGCATCACGGTTAATGCTATTATGCCTGGACCAGTACGGACAGAATTAATTGAAAAACAGTTACCAAAACTAGCAGCAGAGGATGGAACAACTGAAAAAGAAGCTCTAAACCATCACATCTCAGGTAAACAATGGATGCAACGTTTACTTGAGCCATCAGAAATTGGTGCTACAGCTGTCTTCTTGGCCTCGGATGGTGCAGCAGCGATTACAGGTGAAGGAATTGGTGTAACAGGCGGAATGTAGTTAGTATTCAATTAAAGGGCGCTTTAATTGAGGAAGGATCACAGAAATGATCAAAATTTTTTATAAAAAAATGATTCAATTGAATATATTAAGAGCGTGTTTTGATCAATCTTTTTTTCAAAACACGCTCTTTTTTTTGTATGTATCGATCTTATAAAATACAAATTCAGCCGGAACATGAATTGTTCGACTACTGTGACTCACTCTGTTTTAAAGCGAAAAACTTGTACAATATCACCAACTACTATATTAGACAGGTTTACACAGCTTTAAACAAAGAAACAAGAAATGAAAATCAACTTCAAGTTCTAACAGATATTCAAGACCATTTACCTCAAATGAATAAAATTCGTCTAAAAAGTTTTGAGAGAGCCCGATCTAGGCCTAAAAAAGTAGATAAAAATGGTCATGTTTTGGAGCCAAAACCAAATCTATTTAAAATGCCCCATCCAAAGAAAGCATTCCTTCCCTATAACTTTGTAGAAGCACTGTTTAAAGTGATGAAACAAACCGATTACCTTTCTATGCCCTCTCAGTCCAATCAACAAACCTTGAAAAAAGTTTATGATGATTGGAAAAGTTTCTTTGAAGCCTCTAAGAAATATAAATCCATGCCTGCTAGCTTTTCAGGAAAGCCAAAGATTCCTAAGTATAAACCGAAGAATGGACGTACGACTTCTTATTTAACCAATCAAATTACCAAAATTAAAAATGGAAATGTGCTTTCATTACCAGGTACTCCTCTTACATTAAAACTGGGGAAAATCGCACATATAGATGGTAAACTACAACAAGTGCGGATTGTCCCGACTTATGGCCGGTATGTAATGGAAGTCGTTTTTAAAAGTGAAGATGAAAAAGAGATCAAACGATCAGAAAAACAATTAGATGAATGGATATTTGAGCCGAAACGAGTAATGGGTATTGATCTGGGCGTAGATAACCTGGCAACTATCATCGATAACACGGGGCTAAAGCCTCTGCTTATCAAGGGCAAATGGTTAAAATCGATCAA
>NZ_JBGBPR010000040.1:0-28620 GCF_041106275.1 Neobacillus sp. BF23-41 | reverse complement strand
CAATGAACCCGGTCACGTAGAGAGGTCCTACGTGCCCGAAACCGAGGATAACCAATGAACCAAGTCACGTAGAGAGGTCCTACGTGCCCGAAACCGAGGATAACCAATGAACCCGGTCACGTAGAGAGGTCCTACGTGCCCGAAACCGAGGATAACCAATGAACCAAGTCACGTAGAGAGGCCCTACGTGCCCGAAACCGAGGATAACCAATGAACCCGGTCACGTAGAGAGGCCCTACGTGCCCGAAACAGAGAAAAAACATTGACCGCGGTCACGTAGACAGGTCCTACGTAACCGAAACCGAGGGAAAATAAAGAATCGGGTAACGTAGACATGCTATTCATGACAACCCAAAAGAAAAAAGCTGCAGAAAAGGATTTTTCTGCAGCTTGGATATTACTATTAATTTGAGTGCAATCTCTGGAAATGATCTTGCCGCCAAAGTTGCTTATTTCACAGCTACTGGGAGCTTGCTCATATACATTAGGGCCTTTCCAGTTCCCATGGCTACCGATTCTAGAGGGTTTGGGGCAAGCTGGACAGGAACAACTATCTCTTCACTTAGCCATGCCTCCATGCCATTCAATAATGCTCCACCGCCAGTCAGAATTACGCCCCTGTCGACAATGTCTCCACTGAGCTCTGCTGGGCAATCCTCTAGGGTTGCACGAATGGCTTCTAAAATATGCAATAGTGCTTCCTTGATCGCCACACGAATTTCATAGGATGAAAGTTTAATCGTTTTTGGCAGTCCAGTTAAAAGGTCACGACCGCGGACATCCATGAAACGTTCTTCATGGTCAATGAGAGCAAAACCAATTTCCATTTTGATGTTTTCCGCAGTTCTTTCACCTATAAGGATATTATATTCTTTCCGAACATGTTGAATAATGTCTTCATCGAGGCGGTCTCCGCCAATTTTAATCGAATGGCATGCAACTACCCCGCCAAAGGAAATAATTGCTACTTCAGTATTGCCGCCGCCAATATCCACTACCACATTGGCAACCGGCTCATCGACAGGTAATCCAGCACCAATTGCGGCAGCAACTGGTTCCTCAATTAAGCTGATTTTTTTTGCCCCAGCCTGTCTTACTGCATCTTGGATCGCTCTTCTCTCAACACTTGTGGAACCAGATGGAATACTAACAACGACATTTGGTTTACGCACAGCAAAACCAATCTTTTTGGATGCATTGCGCATAATGTGTTTTAGCAATTCAGTGGTTACATCATAATCTGCTATTACGCCATCCTTCATAGGACGAATGGCGACGATTTTTTCAGGTGTCTTTCCTATCATTTCCTTTGCTTCTTTACCAACAGCTACAACATTTTTTGTCACTGTATCAATCGCCACAACAGAAGGCTCATTAATAACGATTCCTTTATTTTTACTATAAACTAGTATATTTGCAGTTCCTAAATCAATACCAATATCAAAAGTAGATAACATATTATTTCACCTAATTTCCCTATTTTTCATTCAAAATAAGCTACGCGTTAGTCTACCATAAATTTGGGGGTAAAAAGCCTTTTGTAAATGAACCGTTATCCTTTTGTAAATTAACATGAAAATTATTCCTATTTGGGAAGAAAAATGGATAAAATAAATTCATGTCCAATTAACGGCATAGAAATGAACTTTTATGTATATACTAGTTTGATGTTCTACTGCTTTTTAAAAATTATGTTACGATAAAGGGGTGGAAGTGGAATCATAAACCTGCTTTCACTGAAAATGGGATAAGGCAGTGTGAAAATATTGGATTCAAAACAAAAATTATTAGTGATCATTGGACCAACCGCCGTCGGAAAAACAAAGTTAAGTATCGAAATGGCTAAACGTTATAATGGTGAAATTATCAGCGGAGATTCTATGCAAATCTATCGTGGCATGGATATTGGGACGGCAAAAATCAAAAAGGATGAAATGGAAGGTATTCCTCACTATCTGATTGATATTAAAGAGCCTTTTGAAAATTTTTCCGTTGCTGAATTTCAACTCCTTGTTCGGGCTAAAATAGGTGAGATTGCTAAAAAGGGAAAGCTGCCCATTATTGTCGGTGGAACAGGGTTGTATATACAGTCCGTCATTTATGATTATCAATTTTCTGATGTATCAGGCGATGAGACTTATCGTCTTAAGCTAGAGGAAAGAGCTAAGAAAATAGGGAATGAGGCACTTTATAAAGAATTGTTGGAGGTGGATCCAGGTAGTGCTTCACAAATCCATCCAAATAATGTAAGAAGAGTCATTCGCGCACTTGAAATCTACCATCTTACAGGTAAGACGATGCAAGAATTCCAAAGCACACAACAACAAGATCTTTTGTACAATACAGCAATAGTTGGTTTATCGATGGAACGCGAGAAACTTTATGAGCGCATTAATTATCGAGTGGATTTAATGATGGAGGAAGGGCTTACCGAGGAAGTAAAAGGTTTGTATCAAAGGGGTTTGCGCGATTGTCAATCGATCCAAGCAATTGGCTACAAAGAAATGTATGCCTATTTAGAAGGTAGAGTACCTTTAGAAGAGGCTATAGAGAATTTAAAACAAAATTCAAGAAGATACGCAAAAAGGCAATTAACTTGGTTTCGGAACAAAATGGAGGTATCATGGTTTGATATGACCAATGTAGAGGACACCTCAAAAAAAATAACGGAAATTTCACGTTGTGTTGAAGGAAAGCTTAAAGTAAAATCGAATACATATTAGTAGAGATAAAAGAGGAGGAAATACAAATGAAAACAACAATCAATATTCAGGACCAATTTTTAAACCAGTGCCGCAAAGATAACATACATGTTACCGTCTTTTTACTTAACGGTTTTCAATTAAGAGGCCAAATTAAGGGCTTTGATAATTTTACAGTTCTTTTTGAATCAGAAGGAAAGCAACAATTAGTATATAAGCATGCAATTTCAACTTTTGCACCGCAAAGAAACGTGCAGCTTGAACTGGATAACCAATAAGTCATTTTTAGAAGCCCAACATTGGGCTTTTTTTATTTATATTGCTCTGTTAAAGCTCATTGTTGATATTGGGGCACCATGTGATTGGAGCGGAAATCGAAGCGCCTGAAGCGGAAATCAGCATGCCAATTTAACATAGCTATTTATTTAAAAAAACTTTTTTAATGAAATTCAGGGAGTTTGAATACATATAAAATGAAGGATTATGCATTCCTTTGTACAAATAATCAGTTCAGAATGTAAATTCTGAGTGGCCATAAAAACTCATCATATAAACTGTTGGTAAAAATGAGAGGTGAAAGCTTTGGACCAACCCATCAGAATGAAAAGTAACGGCCAAATAAGAGTAGTTCTCAATTCACAAATAGGGAAAACGATGACAAAAGAGTTACCTGACTTTCAGGTGGTTCCAAAGGACATTCCACCTGAGCATTCGGCTCTAAAGGAAATTGAAGAGGAGTTAGGGGCTCTTGTTGGCATGGAAGAAATGAAAAAGATGATAAAGGAAATTTATGCATGGATTTACGTGAATAAAAAACGTGAGGAAATGGGTTTGAAAGCAAGAAAACAAGCCCTCCATATGATGTTTAAAGGAAATCCTGGAACAGGTAAAACGACAGTCGCTAGATTAATAGGTAAGTTATTTCAAAAAATGAGCGTTTTAACAAAAGGACACCTAATTGAGGCTGAACGTGCAGACCTCGTGGGGGAGTATATTGGTCATACAGCACAGAAGACAAGGGATTTAATCAAGAAGGCCCAAGGGGGAATTTTGTTCATCGATGAGGCTTACTCATTGGGGCGCGGCGGTGAGAAGGATTTCGGCAAAGAAGCAATCGATACACTGGTTAAGCATATGGAAGATAAGCAGCATGAGTTTATTCTTATCCTTGCTGGTTACTCCCGTGAAATGGAGTATTTCTTGACACTTAATCCTGGGCTCCATTCACGCTTTCCATTAGTTATTGATTTTCCTGACTACAATATAAATCAACTAATGGAAATTTCGGCAAGGATGTTAATCGAAAGAGAATACACGTTTAGCCATGAGGCGGAAAAGAAGTTAAAAGAACATTTAATATGGGTTAAAGCGGTATTAAGTCCAAATAGTTTTTCAAATGGAAGGTATGTACGAAATATCATTGAAAAATCGATCCGCGCCCAGGCCATGAGGCTGCTCATGTTAAATAGTTATGACAGGCATGAATTAATGACAATTAGAAGTAATGATCTTGTGTTTGAAGAAGATTAGAGACAAAAAAACGGCAGATTCTAAGCAATCTGCCGTTTCTATTTGGATTAGATATTAATTGGCCTCAAATTTACGTATCGGCAGCTTCCAATCAAAGGTATAGGAAAGGACGCGTAAAACCGTCACAATGAAAAAGAGAGAATACAATTCCCAAGAATCCGTCACGATCTTAAGTCCGATAAAAAGGCCTGTCAATATCGCCCATATTGCATAGATTTCCGATCGTAAGACGATTGGTTTTCTACCTGCCAATAAATCACGAATAATCCCGCCGCCGATTCCGGTTAGCACCGCTGCAACAATAACAGCACTAAGCGGGTGATTCATTTTAACGGCGTAAAGAGCACCTTGGATGGCAAAGGCTGAAAGGCCAATCGCATCAAATAGGTTCCCCCATTTTTGCCAGTGTTTTAAAAGGTTGCTTGGAAATAAAAACACAGCAGTTATGGATAATAAGGCAATTTGAAAAAATAACCCTTGTTCCCAAAGTGCTGATACAGGTACACCGATTAATAGGTTTCGAATCGCCCCACCGCCAAAAGCGGTGACAATACCTAAAATGTATACGCCAAAAATATCATATTCCTCTTCCATGGCAACAATGGCCCCACTAACGGCGAAGGCGATTGTTCCAATCATACTTAAAACTTCCCATGTCATCTATCCGAATTCTCCTTGAAATCTTAATTTTATTTAACACTATGAAAATAGTAATAAAAATGTTATTAGAAAACAGTAAGATTATATCAAGATGTGGGGAAATTACAATAAGTTTTTTCTAATGTTGGGCAAATTAGAGTATACAACCTTTTTTTGTTATGATGGGAGATAGAAGATTACGGAAGGAACGATGCCTTATGGAACAAAAAGACACGAAAGAGAAGGCGATCCTCGTTGGCTGTCAGACCAATGGGGATACTGATTTGCGCTTTCATTATTCAATGGAGGAGTTAGGAGCACTAACAGAAACCGCTCAGGGTGAAGTATTGATGTCAGTCGTTCAAAAAAGGGACCGGCGCCACCCAGCTACCTATATAGGTAAAGGGAAAGTGGAGGAACTTAATGTCCTGGTGGATGAACTTGAGGCAGATATAGTCATTTTTAATGACGAGCTTTCACCAAGTCAAAAAAGAAATCTCTCTACGGACCTAAATGCCCGTATCATCGACAGAACCCAGCTCATTTTAGACATTTTTGCACAAAGGGCTCGCTCCAAAGAAGGTAAATTACAGGTAGAACTTGCCCAATTGCAATACATGCTTCCTCGTCTTGCGGGTCAGGGAATTGCATTATCCCGTTTGGGTGCTGGGATAGGAACAAGAGGACCTGGTGAAACAAAGTTAGAATCAGACCGCCGGCATATCCGTCGTAGAATCGATGAAATTAAAACCCAACTTTCCGTCATCGTTCAGCACAGGGATCGATACAGAGAAAGAAGAAAGAAAAATAAAACCTTTCAGGTCGCGATTGTCGGTTATACTAATGCCGGTAAATCCAGTCTTTTCAATCGTTTATCCGAAGCAGAATCGTACGAAGAAAATCAATTGTTTGCAACACTAGATCCAATGACACGAAAATTGATTTTACCCAGTGGTTTCCTAGCCTTGATTACCGATACGGTTGGGTTTATACAAGATTTACCGACAACACTTATTGCTGCATTTCGATCGACGCTTGAGGAAGTAAAGGAAGCTGATTTGCTTCTTCATGTGGTCGATATGTCCAACCCAGATTATTTCCATCACGAAAAAACAGTTAAAAAGCTGCTTGAAGACTTGGAAGTTAAAGATATCCCGCAAATAACAGTTTATAATAAAAAAGATATACAGCATTCAGATTTTGTCCCAACCGCTGATACACCGACCGCGTTTATTAGCGCATTTGATGCAGAGGACCGTCAAGCCTTGAAGCAGCAAATGGAGAAGGTAGTTATGGAAATGATGGATTCTTACGAAGTTCAGATTCCGTCCACTGAAGGAAAGCTGCTTTCTTTATTAAAAAATGAGACAATATTAAGAGAACTTGTATTTGATGAAGAAGATCAATTCTATCGATGCAAAGGATATACACTTCAGGATCATCAAATTACAGGACAATTAAAGAAATTCACAATATAGATAGGAGTCACAACATGTTTCAACAGTTAAAAAATGGGGAAAAGCTTCAGCCGATGGTTGAGGAAGTTGAACAACAAATCGCTAAAGTACATAAAGAAATAGACAATAGAATCGAAACAAATCAATTTCGGGTATTAAAAAGCTTTCAAAACAAAAGAGTGAGTGATTCACATTTTAATCCGTCGACCGGCTATGGCTATGACGATCATGGCAGGGATACACTTGAAATGGTCTATGCAGACGTCTTTGGGGGAGAAGCAGGACTTGTTCGTCCGCAAATAATCTCGGGCACACATGCCATTTCCATTGCCCTATTTGGCGTTCTTCGACCTGGGGATGAACTTCTATATATAACGGGCAAACCCTATGATACGCTTGAAGAAATTGTTGGACTTCGTGGGAACGGGGTTGGCTCATTAAAGGAATTTGGAATTTCCTATGATAGTGTATCTCTGACGAATCAAGGTGGAATTGATTGGGAGGCTGTCTCAAAGAAAATAAAACCGAATACAAAAATGATTGGCATTCAGCGTTCCAAGGGCTATGCGACAAGACCATCATTTACGGTTGAAGAAATTGCAGAAATGATCAGGTTTGTCAAAGAAATTAAACAAGATGTGATCGTATTTGTAGATAATTGCTATGGGGAATTTGTTGAGGAGACTGAGCCTTGTCATGTTGGTGCGGACTTAATCGCAGGGTCACTTATCAAAAATCCAGGCGGCGGGATTGTGAAGACTGGCGGCTATATTGTTGGTAAAAAACAGTGGGTGGAGGCATGTTCATATCGAATGACTTCACCAGGGATAGGAGCCGAAGCAGGAGCGTCCCTCTATAGTCTTCAAGAAATGTATCAAGGTTTTTTTCTTGCCCCCCATGTGGTTGGCCAGGCATTAAAAGGGGCCGTTTTCACAGCAGCGATGTTGGAGAAATTAGGCATGAATTCTTCTCCGAAATGGAATGCTAAAAGGACGGACTTAATTCAGTCTGTCCAGTTTGATGACCGAGATAAAATGATTGCTTTTTGTCAAGCCATTCAATTTGCATCACCGATTAATTCTTATGTCACACCCCATGCCAGCTATATGCCAGGGTATGAGGACGATGTGATTATGGCAGCAGGTACTTTTATTCAGGGTGCGAGCATTGAACTCACCGCAGATGGACCGATTAGACCACCATATGTTGCCTATGTACAAGGTGGATTAACCTATGCACATGTAAAGATGGCTGTTTGTCTAGCCATAGACCAATTAACGGATAAAGGATTAATCGAATTATTTTAGGAGAACAGCTAAGTGTCCAATTATTTTAAAAATTTTAATGTAAGAAAACCTAACATATCATTGACAACTTTTCTAACACGAAATATAATAGTATTATAAATAACCCGAGGGGAGGAGGAATTAGATGAGTGGAAAGGAAATTCGCCGTTCCATGCCACTGTTTCCAATCGGAACAGTCATGCAACTAACGGAACTTACAGCCAGGCAAATTCGTTACTACGAAGAACACCAATTGATTTCTCCAGCAAGAACCGAGGGGAATAGACGGCTATATTGTTTAAATGATATTGATAGGCTTCTAGAAATTAAGGATTTAATTGATCAAGGTGTCAATATGGCAGGCATTAAACAATTGTTCCTAGTAAAAGAGCAACAATCAAACATTCTTGAGCAACAAACAGAAAAGACTAAGCGCGAATTAACAGATGAACAGCTTAGAAAGTTGCTACGCAACGAAATGATGCATTTAGGTCGAAACAATCGATCCTCTTTACGTCAAGGAGATATGTCAAGATTCTTTCATTAATGTGGAAGTTTCTTTTAAAAAATAGGGGGTAAGAAAATGGCAAAGTATTCAAGAGAAGATATTAAAAGATTAGCGGTCGAAGAAAACGTGAAATTTATTCGTTTGCAATTCACAGACATCCTTGGAACTATCAAAAACGTGGAGATTCCAATTAGCCAATTAGAAAAAGCACTTGATAACAAAATGATGTTTGACGGTTCTTCAATTGAAGGTTTTGTACGTATTGAAGAATCTGATATGTTACTATATCCTGACCTTAACACATGGGTTGTATTCCCTTGGACAGCAGAAAAAGGGAAAGTTGCCCGCTTAATCTGTGATATTTATACTCCAGAAGGAAAACCATTTGAAGGTGATCCTCGTAATAACTTAAGAAGAGTATTAAAAGAAATGGAAGACCTTGGATTCACTAGCTTTAACCTAGGGCCTGAGCCAGAATTCTTCTTATTTAAATTAGACGAACAAGGCGAACCATCATTAGACCTAAACGACAAAGGCGGATATTTTGATTTAGCCCCTATCGATCTTGGCGAAAACTGCCGCCGTGATATCGTGCTTGAATTAGAAGAAATGGGCTTTGAAATCGAAGCTTCCCACCATGAAGTTGCACCAGGTCAGCATGAAATCGACTTTAAATATGCAGATGCACTAACAGCTTGTGACCAAATTCAAACTTTCAAGCTAGTTGTAAAAACAATTGCACGTAAACATGGTTTGCACGCAACATTCATGCCAAAACCATTGTATGGTGTCAATGGATCTGGAATGCACATGAATCTTTCATTGTTTAAGAATGGAGTTAATTCATTCTACGAACCATCTGGTGATCTAGAAATGAGTGATAATGCTCGTCAATTTATCGCTGGAATTCTAAAGCATGCTCCAGCCTTTACAGCGGTAACAAACCCAACTGTAAACTCATATAAGCGTCTTGTTCCTGGCTATGAAGCACCATGCTATGTGGCTTGGTCAGCTAGAAACCGTTCACCATTAATTCGTATTCCTGCTTCTCGTGGATTAAGTACACGTGTGGAAGTAAGAAGTGTAGATCCATCTGCTAATCCATACCTTGCAATGGCTGTTCTTCTTAAGGCCGGCTTAGACGGAATTAAAAACAAGTTAACTCCGCCGGCACCAGTTGACAGAAACATCTATGTAATGAGTAAAGAAGAGAGAATCGAAGAAGGTATCGTCGATCTTCCTGCAACATTAGCTCAAGCATTAGATCAACTAAAATCTGACGAAGTAATTGTGTCAGGTCTTGGCGAGCACATTATGGAACACTTTGTTGAAGCAAAAGAAATCGAGTGGGATATGTTCCGCACAGTCGTTCACCAATGGGAACGCGATCAATATATGAGCATGTATTAATATCATCTAAAGCCCTGGCGCCTAGCGTCAGGGTTTTTCTATGTCGCGCTTCTTTGCTAAGATTCTCTCAGTGAGAAATGCTATCCCATTGACTACCTGGTTTGTTCCATTAAAACAATTACGGTAGCCAATAAGCCCGATTGACGACCCGAATTGCTCTTTCTCAACAACTTCGGTCGTCAATACCTTCGATGGCTCTTTTCCAATTAAGCATCCTCGATCATTCTAAATAAATTTAATAGGAATAGAATAGAAAGGAAGAAGTGCTTGATGTTCTTTAAAAATTCACAATTTTTACGGTTTACTTAATCCTAAATAATATATGCTTAAGTTGTAAACATTTGGGAGGTGCTCTAAATTGTATAAACTGCAAATTTGTAATGCTCTAACCCAAGAAATACTACGAGAAAAGACGTATAAGAAGCCTGATCTTATTTTATGTTTGATAGAATCAGGAACAAAAGGTCAGGAATGCTTTCTATTTGATGAACAGCGCAAGACCTTTAAAGGAACGTATGTTACACATTCCAGTTTTAATGAAGGGGACACGAAAGTATATAAAGTGCTTTTTAAGGTGAAACTATCTGAAATACAAGCAAGAATAGCGAAATAGGAAGATAAAGGAGCGGCGTATGGCTGCTCCTTTTTAGTTTGAATAATGCAGCTCTTCTGTCATAGAGACAACAGGAAACGACCTCATTGCTATTTCTTTGGAACGGTCACGTAGACCGTCTCTACGTGCCCCAACTCGCAGAGATTCTTCTGGAACCGGTCACGTAGGCCGTCTCTACGTGACCCAACTCTGTGAAATTGTTCTGGAACGGTCACGTAGGCCGCCTCTACGTGCCCCAACTCGTAGGAATTCTTCTGGAACGGTCACGTAGACCGCCTCTACGTGTCCCAACTCGCAGAGATTCTTCTGGAACGGTCACGTAGGACCCCTCTACGTGCCCCAACTCGTAGGAATTTTTCCGGTAAGGTGTCGTAGGCCGACTCTAGGTGCCCCACCTCGTAGGAATTCTTCCGGAAAGGTCACGTACAGTCTCTACGTGCCCCACCTCGTAGAGGTTCTTCTAGAACGGTCACGTAGCCCCACTCAATCCCGGCTTCTGTAATTTCTTCAGCTTGAAGTTGATTAGCACAACAAAAAAAGAGTCGGCACGTGTATGCCAACTCTCTTAAACTTAATGAATATGTCTGTAAACCCCAATAACTTTACCTAAAATCGAAACATTCCTTAATATAATAGGGTCCATTGTAGAATTTTCCGGCTGCAGGCGTATGTAATCTTTTTCCTTGAAAAATCTTTTACAGGTGGCTTCATCTTCCTCGGTCATTGCCACAACAATATCCCCGTTATTAGCGGTTGGCTGCTGTTTCACAATTACATAATCCCCGTCTAGAATCCCAGCTTCTATCATACTCTCACCCATGATTTCTAACATGAAAACTTGTTCATCTGCAGGTGCAAGACTTTCTGGAAGCGGAAAATACTCTTCCACATTTTCAATCGCTGTAATTGGGAGTCCTGCCGTTACTTTCCCAACCACTGGAACATTGACAACTGTATTTCTTGGTATATGTGCAGCAACATCTGCTTCTAATATTTCAATTGCTCTTGGTTTTGTAGGATCCCGTCTAATAAGTCCTTTGCTTTCCAATCTTGCTAGATGTCCGTGAACAGTAGAACTGGATGCGAGTCCAACCGCTTCTCCAATTTCCCTTACTGAAGGGGGATATCCTTTACTCTTAACCTCACTTTTAATGAAGTCTAAGATATCTTGCTGCCTCTTTGATATTTTAGCCATGATAAAATCCACCTCGCCTGGTTAATGTTGACTTTATTATAACATGTTCGCATTTTTTATACAAACATAAGTTCGAAAATATGGTTGACAACAAACAAACGTTCGATTTATAATAAAAATATCAAATCGAACATACATTCTTATAGAGGTGTTATTTATGAAAAAATTATGGAACAAATACTCCTATGCTATTACTCTTATTATTTTAAGTTGTTCACTTTCAATCATATTATCATTCCAACATCATTCGAACGCGCAAGAGGATTATTTAAAGGTTACAATCACAGAAGGAGATTCACTATGGGAAATCTCTGATCAATTCTCGGGTCAACATTCATTATCAAACAAGGAATTTGTTGCTTGGATAAAAAAGCATAATGAATTAGATGATGATCAAATTTTTCCTGGTGAAGAAATTATCATTCCGGTGAGTAAAGAAGTCTCATCTACGAATGAATTTGCAAGCGCCGTTGGTGAATAGAAAGGAATTTTTATGAAAGCAATTATATACTGCCGTGTCAGCACAAATAAGGAAACACAAGAATCTTCGTTAAAGCGCCAGGAAGAGGAATTAACGCAACTAGCTAACACCTATCACTTTGAGATTGATAGGGTAATTAAAGAAAAGGCTAGTGGTTATGATTTCAATCGTGAGGGGATTTTTCAATTATTAGAACGAATTAGAGATAAGCAGGTACAAGCCCTCTTAATTCAGGATGAAACACGACTCGGTAGAGGTAACGCCAAAATTGCACTCTTGCATTGCATATTAAAAGAAAATATTAAACTTTATAGTATCTCCCATAGTGGAGAATTACAGCTTTCAGAATCGGATTCCATGGTTTTGAACATCGTAAGTATGGTTGAAGAGTACCAACGAAAACTACATAATGCAAAAATCAAACGTGGAATGAAGCGAGCAGTCCAGAATGGATATAAACCAGAAAAAAACTTAAAAAATCTCGGAGAATCCTCTGGACGCGAGAAAATTGAAGTTCCAATTGGAGAAATTGTCCGGTTAAGAAAAAATGGATTAATTTTTTCAGAAATAGCTGCTACACTTAGAGGTTTTGGCTATAACATTTCTAAAGCCACTGTTCATAGAAGATTCCAGGAATATATTGAATCACAAGAAGAGTAGACCTTTTGCCTTGTCATTAGGTTTTTTTTTTAGTAAAATCAGGTGTCATGTAAATAGTTTGAAAGGAAGGTCTTTGAATGCTTTCAAAAGAAAAGATGGCTAGAATTAATGAGCTGGCACGAAAAGCAAAAGCAACGGGATTGACTGAAACAGAAGCGAAAGAGCAAACTAAATTAAGAAGTGAATATTTGGCTACTTTTCGTTCGAATATGCTTGATACCCTTACCAACACCAAGTTTATTGATCCGGAAGGAAATGACGTTACACCGGAAAAAATCAAGGCTAGGAAAAAAAATACACTGCACTAAAAGTTCAGGAATACATTTTTTGTATTCCTATTTTACATATACTGACTATTTTTGTGTAAAAATAAAAAAAATAGTGACTTTTGTTTCTTATTATTATGCTATTTGTTGAATAAAAAACGGTAGCGATATAAAATTGAAAATGTATTTAGTAACCTTGTGATTAGGAAAGGATGTAATTCATGTTTAATACTATTGATGATTTATCTGTTACCTCCATTCGAACGCTTTCCATTGATGCGATCGAAAAAGCAAACTCAGGACATCCAGGAATGCCGATGGGTGCAGCGCCAATGACCTATACTTTATGGACGCGTTTCTTGAACCAAAATCCAAAGAATCCACAGTGGTTTAACCGTGATCGTTTTGTCTTGTCAGCAGGTCATGGTTCAGCGTTGTTATACAGCATGCTTCACTTGTCTGGTTTCAACTTAACAATGGATGACTTAAAGCAATTTCGCCAATGGGGCTCTAAAACGCCTGGACACCCAGAGTATGGCCACACTGAAGGTGTAGAAGCAACTACTGGTCCACTTGGACAGGGGATTGCAATGGCAGTAGGAATGGCAATGGCAGAACGCCATGTTGCAAGTGTTTATAATAAAGATAAATATGAACTTGTGAACCATTTTACATACAGTATCTGTGGAGATGGAGATTTGATGGAGGGTGTATCTGCTGAGGCAGCGTCGCTAGCAGGACACTTGAAATTAGGGCGATTGGTAGTCCTTTACGATTCAAACGATATCTCACTTGATGGAGACTTAGATAAGTCGTTCTCAGAAAGTGTCAAAGATCGCTTCCTATCATACGGATGGCAATATGTTCGTGTGGAAGACGGCAATAATTTAGAAGAAATTGCAAAAGCTCTTGAAGAAGCTAGAAACGATCTAGACAGACCAACGATGATTGAAGTAAGAACAGTAATTGGATACGGTTCACCAAACCGTGCGGGAACTTCAGGTGTTCATGGTTCACCACTTGGAGCGAATGAATTAAAACTTACAAAAGAGGCTTATAAATGGACATTTGAAGAAGATTTCCATGTGCCGCAAGAAGTCTATGATAACTTCCAGAAACTTATCGTTGAAAATGGTGAGAAAAAGGAAAAAGAGTGGAATGATTTGTTCGCTCAATATAAAAAAGAGTACCCTGAATTAGCTACTCAGCTTGAACAAGCATTAAATAATGAACTTCCTGAAGGATGGGATAAAGATATCCCTGTATACCCTGAAGGGAAAAGCCTGGCAAGCCGTGCTTCTTCAGGGGAAGTATTAAATGGTATTGCTAAGAATCTACCTATTTTTATCGGTGGATCCGCAGACCTTGCTGGTTCGAATAAAACAATGATTAAAGATACAAAAGACTTTATGCCTGGTTCGTATGAAGGCCGCAATATCTGGTTTGGTGTGCGTGAATTTGCGATGGGTGCGGCAATGAATGGTATTGCTCTTCATGGCGGCGTAAAAGTATTTGGTGGAACATTCTTTGTCTTCTCTGACTACTTGCGTCCTGCCATTCGTCTAGCAGCTTTAATGGGATTACCTGTCACTTATGTCTTTACCCATGACAGTATTGCTGTAGGGGAAGATGGACCAACACATGAGCCAGTTGAACAGCTTGCAGCATTACGTGCCATGTCAGGATTATCAATCATTCGTCCTGCAGACGGTAATGAAACTGCAGCTGCTTGGAAACTTGCAGTGGAGTCTACCAACAAACCAACTGCACTTGTTTTAACTCGTCAAGATTTACCTACATTAAAAGGAACGGATACCAATGCGTACGAGGGAGTTTCTAAAGGGGCATATGTAGTGTCTCCTTCAGAAAGAGAAACTCCAGATGCGTTGTTATTAGCAACTGGATCAGAAGTAAGCCTTGCAGTGGAAGCTCAAAAAGCGCTTGCTGGAGAAGGTGTTCATGTTTCGGTTGTAAGTATGCCTTCATGGGATCGATTCGAGCAGCAATCTCAAGAGTACAAAGACTCTGTTCTGCCAAGAAGTGTGAAAAAGCGTCTTGGAATTGAAGTGGGAGCATCATTTGGCTGGCACAAATACACTGGTGACGAAGGCGATGTTCTTGCTATTGATCATTTCGGAGCTTCAGCACCAGGAGAAAAGATTATGGAAGAATTCGGGTTCACTGTAAACAACGTAGTTGCACGTATAAAAGCACTTTTACAAAAATAAAATAATGAGATTTTAGGGAGAGCGGAAATCATCCGTTCTCCTTTTTTGATGGTTCAAAGAGTACAAATTTCAACAATATTATGAACAAAGTTAATATTTGCAGGAAAATTCAACAAATCTACAGAATTTATAGAAGAATAGTTTAGATTCCTGCTAATCGACAAAAATAGTGAAAGTTTTTGCCGCCGTAAGACATATGTTTCGTTAATCTTTTTTTATAATAGTAAAAAGGGTAATCAACGAAGGAGAGAACAGTGGTGAGAAAATATCAGCTATATTTAATAGAAGATGAATTTGCGACCCATTACTTCGGAAGAGAACGATTGTTTTTTCAGCTTTTTCAGGAACATCGAAAAGCAAACGGCGAATTTAAATTTATTACACAAAAACAAATTTCCTATATAACAAAAAAGGTTGAGGTTCTAAAGATCCATCAACTTATCCAAAAGCAGCTTGGAAGAATCAAGGGATTTAAAGCTGAGCATGGTGCATATTCAATTGAATTAAGTGGAAAACTAAGTACGGCAAAGTTAGAGGTTTTTCAAGACTTAATTACAATCGAGGCACAAGGCAGCTATGAAGCAGAGACGGCTTTTTTTGAAGTTCTAAGAAAATGTGAGTCTTCCTTTTTGGCACTAGACCTTGAACATCAGCGATACGGTTGGTTAAAGCCGATAAAGGAAAGAAAATTTATATAATTGCAGATATTGTCTAATCGTGTTTTATTTAGTACACTGTATGGTAGACAACATGAAGGAGGAAGTTGAATATGGGTTATTACATTCTAGTTGGTATACTAGCATTAGCAGCTGGTGTAGCACTAGGATTTTTCATTGCTCGTAAATATATGATGAGCTACTTAAAGAAAAATCCGCCAATCAATGAACAAATGTTAAAAATGATGATGATGCAAATGGGACAAAAACCATCACAAAAGAAGATCAACCAAATGATGGCTGCCATGAACAAACAACAATCAAAATAAAACGGACTAGCACTCATATAGATGGGTGCTTTTTTCGTGCTGATAAAAATATTCTAAATCTTTATTATTTTATAAAAATTTGGTAAAATTAAACCTCAGTCCGTTGGATTATTTTTCCGAATAACTTTAATTATCAACGTATTCAATTTATGGCAGATCGATTACTCGTGATTTGGGGGCGGTTTAATGAAAGTATTTTTAGAATTAGGCTGGTATTTTAAACAGGAGAAAAAAGCGTATATATCCGGGATTTTCCTCCTAATGCTTGTAGCAATATTGCAACTAGTGCCGCCCAAGATCATCGGAATCATTGCTGACCAAATTAAGAATGGGACGATGACAACGGGAATTCTCTTGCAGTGGATGGCCGTATTAGTTATTGTTGCCCTTGCAATGTATTTCCTTAGGTACTACTGGAGAATTATGATTTTTGGATCATCAGTTAAGTTAAGTAAGTTGCTTCGAAATCGGCTATATCATCATTTTACAAATATGTCGCCATCATTTTACCAAAAACGTCGGATTGGGGATTTAATGGCACATGCCACAAACGATCTGTCAGCCATTCAACAAACAGCGGGCGCCGGCGTGTTAACCTTTGTTGATTCTCTTTCAACTGGTGGGTTTGTCATCTGTTCCATGGCATTTACGATTAGCTGGAAATTAACATTAATCTGTTTAATTCCGATGCCCTTTATGGTAATCCTTACGAGCTGGTTTGGAACAATGCTCCATCGAACATTTTATCAGGCACAGGAAGCATTTTCATCATTAAATGATAAAACTCAAGAAAGTATTACCGGGATTAAAGTGATTAAGACGTTTGGCCAGGAAAAGGAAGATATCGAGGATTTTCGGAAGCAATCAGAAGATGTCGTCCAAAAAAATATCACCGTTGCAAAAATTGATTCTCTTTTCGATCCAACGATTTCGATCATTGTTGGTATTTCCTTTTTCTTATCGATTGTGTTTGGTGCAAAATACGTGCTTAATGGGGAACTAACTATCGGGCAATTACTCTCGTTTACTACATATTTAGGTTTACTCATCTGGCCGATGCTTGCATTTGGCTGGTTATTTAACATTGTTGAGCGAGGCAGTGCTTCCTATGACCGAGTTTCAAAGCTCCTTCAAGAAAAAGAAGATATAACCGATAAGGAGGGGGCAATAAACGTGGTGCCCGCAGGTGATATTGAATACAAACTTTCTAGCTTTACTTATCCTGGAGAAACCACACCGGTTTTAAAGGATATATATTTTTCGTTATATACCGGCGAGACGGTGGGCATTGTTGGTAAAACCGGTGCTGGTAAAACCACTCTTTTAAAACTGCTCATTCGTGAGTTTGATAGTTATCAAGGTGAGATTAGATTTGGAGGGAAATCTCTGCAGGATTACAGGCTTGAAAAATTACGCGAGGCCATTGGTTATGTACCTCAAGATCATTTCCTGTTTTCAGCCTCTGTTGGTGAAAATATCGCCTTTTCGAACTCCGGGGCATCAATAGAGGAAGTCGAGAATGCCGCTAAGCTTGCCAATATCCATACTGATATCCTTCAATTTACTGAAGGCTATCAAACGGTTGTTGGAGAGCGTGGGGTATCCTTATCGGGCGGGCAGAAGCAAAGGATTTCGATTGCCCGGGCTATTTTGATGAAGCCAGAGGTGTTAGTACTCGATGATTCCTTATCTGCAGTAGATGCAAAAACAGAAGAAGCCATTCTTTCAGCATTAAAACAGAATAGGGAAGGAAAAACAACCATCATTACTTCACACCGATTAAGTGCCATTCAACACGCAAATCTCATTCTCGTTCTTGAGGATGGAAAGATTGTGGAAAGAGGTACACATGAAGAATTGATGGAATCGGGTGAATGGTATAAGGAAATGTATTTACGCCAGCAGCTAGAAGAGTTGGTTGAGCATGGAGGGCATTAAGATGGATGAGAAAATTCAGCTTACAGATCGTGAACAAAGAAATATTTTATTCCGTTTGCTTTCTTATACGAAACCACATAAAAAAACGATTGTCATAGCGTTTATCTTCTTACTATTAACAACGATCGGCGATATTGTTTTACCGATTATCGTAAAAATATTTATCGATGATTATTTAACTCCTGGGAAGCTAGAGTTTCAGCCACTTTTGATCCTAGGTTCCACGTACATGTCAATCCAAATCATTAAAGCGATTCTCATGTTTTTTCAATTGGTTAAATTCCAGGAACTGGCTTTGAAAATTATCCAACAGTTGCGCATTGATGTTTTTTCTAAAGTACAGTCGCTCGGGCTAAAGTATTTTGATAAGACCCCAGCAGGAAGTATCGTTTCAAGGGTGACCAATGATACCGAAGCCATTAAAGACATGTTTGTTACCGTTATTGCAACGTTTATCCAAGGTGGATTTTTATTACTAGGTATTTTTATTGCGATGTTTATTCTGGACATCAAACTTGGCTTATTATGTGTCGTGATCCTTCCGTTATTATTGTTTGTCATGAACCTATACAGAAAATTAAGTTCACGATTTTACCTTGATATGCGCGAACGGCTGAGCCAATTGAATGCCAAGCTCAGTGAATCTTTATCAGGAATGGGGATTATTCAAGTGTTTCGGCAGGAAAAAAGACTCCGGGCAGAATTCGGAGCTATTAATGACCAACACTATCAGGCAGGAATGAAAAATATCAAAATAGATAGCCTCCTGTTAAGACCAGCGATTGATTTAATCTATATTTTGGGCTTAATTATTGTATTAAGTTATTTCGGAATAACGTCTTTTAACAAGGTGGTAGAAATCGGCGTGTTATATGCCTTTATTAATTATTTGGATCGTTTTTTCGAACCGGTTAATCAGATGATGATGAGGCTTTCCTTGTACCAACAATCGATTGTCGCTGGCTCACGTGTTTTCAAATTGTTGGATGAGGAAGAATTAGCACCAATACAAAAAGAAGAGCGGACCAATTCCATTGAAAAAGGAATGATTGAGTTTAAGAATTTAAGTTTTTCCTATGATGGAAAACGGGATGTGCTAAAATCTATTTCCTTTAAGGCAAATCCTGGTGAAACAGTCGCACTGGTTGGCCATACCGGAAGTGGAAAAAGCTCGATTATCAATTTGTTAATGCGTTTTTATGAGTATGACCGGGGGGACATTTTGATTGATGGTCAATCGATTCGGAACTTCACAAAGACAGAACTCAGGGAGAAAATGGGCTTAGTCTTACAGGATCCATTCTTGTTCTACGGGACGGTGAAGGATAATATCCGTCTTCATTCGAATGAGATGACGGATGAACAAGTCGAAGAAGCAGCAAAGTTTGTCCAAGCTAACACCTTTATTGAAAAGTTGGAGGATGGCTTTGAACATAAGGTTGTTGAGCGTGGGACCACATTTTCAAGCGGTCAAAGGCAACTGATCGCTTTTGCCCGAACGATCGCCGCTAATCCCAAAATATTGGTTCTCGACGAAGCGACCGCCAACATTGACACAGAAACTGAAGAAGCCATTCAAACCGCACTCGCCAAAATGCGAAAAGGTAGAACGACTATTGCGATTGCGCATCGCCTGTCCACCATTCAGGATGCTGATTTAATCTTAGTATTGCATCAGGGGGAAATTGTTGAACGGGGAACCCATCAAGAACTGCTTGCCCAGGGTGGCTTGTACCATAAAATGTTCCTTTTGCAAAACGGAGCGGTAGAACGTCTTGAGGATGCTGTGAATTAGTGGAAAAAAGCCTGGCGGAGTCGCCAGGCTTTTTTAATTTTATAGGTCTATTATCTATATCTAATGATGACGACATACAAGGACTTTCTTTTAACTAGCTGATGAAGGCATCTTGTTTATATATACTCTATGATATTCATTTAAGAGATGATCAAGTTCCTGGCTGTAACGAATTGCAACGGAGGATGTCAAGCCGTTCGTAATGGCGACTTGAATTAATTCAGCTCGTTTTTTTTCAATTAATGTCACTAAATCATTTTTTGTCACGGCCGATGTCCTTTCCGGAGTAACTCCTAAATTATGGTGCAAATAGACTACTAATATATCAAAATGACATTGGTTTTACTAGTATAACCTATGATGTAAATTTTTTCAAAGACATTTGTAAATAAATATCCAACCAAATTTTGCATATATTTTATGGAGGAGACATTTCAGCGGAACAAAAAAATGCGCCGACACAAAATATTCAAGTTAACCATTATCATTTATATCAAACATTTGTTAGAATATAAACGTATCGACTATAGTGGGAGTGTTAATATGTCAGATGTAAATATATTTTTAGCATTAGGAGCAGGATTTTTAAGCTTTATTTCTCCTTGTTGTTTACCGCTTTATCCTGCATTTCTCTCGTACATCACAGGAATGTCTGTTGGGGAACTTAAAGCTGAAAATGCCATGCTTCAAAAGCGGAGTCTACTCCACACATTATTTTTCCTTTTAGGCTTTTCGATTATTTTTATCGCCATTGGATTTGGAACTTCGTTTCTAGGAAGCTTTTTCTTACAGTATAAAGATCTTATTCGTCAACTAGGCGGAATTTTTATTGTTTTCTTTGGTTTAGTGATCGTTGGGATTTTAAATCCGAAGTTTATGATGAAGGATCGCCGCATTGAATTTAAAAATCGTCCTTCAGGTTATTTTGGTTCTGTTTTAATTGGGATGGCATTTGCCGCGGGTTGGACGCCTTGTACAGGTCCGATTCTATCGTTCGTTATTTCCCTTGCAGCCACAAATCCAGGTTCAGGTATGATGTATATGATTGCCTATTGTCTAGGCTTTGCCATACCATTCTTTATTCTTTCGTTCTTCCTTGGCCGCATGACTTGGATTAAGAAGAACAGCGGCAAAATTGTAAAAATTGGCGGTTACATAATGATTGTAATGGGGGTTGTCCTCTTCTTTGACTGGATGACTAAAATCATTACTATTTTTTCAGGAATGTTTGGTGGCTTTACGGGGTTCTAATTTAAACTCGAAAATGATAAATATATAAAAATATTACATTTTTTGAAAGGGAACTTCCTTAGGAGGTTTTTTCCTTTTTTTGTATCAATCACCTGTGTGTTAGAAATGGGAACATTTTATCATGAGTTAATTTTTTTCAAATTAATTTATTTGCGATATAATGGGTTAGTAAATAAATTAGATAAGGAATGAATCTAATGAACATAGTTCTTGCTTCTTCAATTGGAGCGGTATTTATGGGTACCCTGGCCTTGGTAGTCCGGATGAAAGCCGCAAAGAAACCCACGAATGCTCGTAAAATAATTCTACCTCCATTTTTCATGTCGAGTGGGGCTTTAATGTATATAGATCCGCAATTTAGACTAACTGGAGCAGAAATGATCGAGGCAGCGATTGTGGGGATGCTATTCTCTATTTTACTAATTAAAACCTCCAAGTTTGAGATCCGCGATAATGATATTTATCTAAAGCGATCCAAGGCATTTTTCTTTATTTTAATTGGTCTATTAGTTGTTCGTCTTGTTATGAAGTCGGTACTAAGTGCAACCATAGATTTTGGAGAATTAAGCGGAATGTTCTTTTTCCTTGCCTATTGTATGATTGTCCCCTGGCGGATTGCGATGTATATGGACTACAAAAAGCTGTTTAGGCAACTTCATGGTGATAAGCAATTATAATTATGTGAGAGACTGGTCCTTTATTGGATCAGTTTTTCTTTTTAGGATTTGTTAAATAATGAGTTTGAAATATTGGTCGAAAATGTTTGCATAGTTCCGGGCTATTGGCGACAAAAGTCAGTGAAAATCAGAGAAAAGTGTCGCCAATGAGGGCTATTGACGACAAATTTTAGGAAAGAACTATGAAAAATGTATCCAATGGTGTCCGTTGATGACAAAATAAAAAAACCATCTATTAGCTAGATGGTTAAAATAAGTGCTCAAAAGGAGCGACATCAATTCTATTTTCAAAAAGCTTTTTTCGTAAAAATTTATGATCTCTTTTTGGTGTGGCTTGAATATAGCCACGAATGACGAGGTCCTGAGTAATTTTTGATGCCTTTTCTCGAAGGGCGATTTCGCCAATCTTTCCGGCAATCTTATGTCTGGCAACATCACGGAATAATTCGGGAACAGGGCTGACTAAATCCTCTAGGAGTTCTTTCTCCTCGGGCCCCCACAAGTGCCGCGATTCATTTACATAATGTTCTTCCCAATCCATAACGGATTTGCCATCTTCTTTCGGCATCTTCTTCAAAAACTTTCGGAACATAAAAAATCCACCGATGGCAAATGACCCAACTAGGAAAAATACCCAGAACAGGATAAACCATAGAAACCAACCATGAAGCATATCTATTCACCTACAAGATAACTATTTTTCTTTTTATTATAGTCTGTTTTTATGAATTAAGACAAGTATTGGACAAAATTGAAGGAAATTATACTTTAGATTTTAATCAAGAATCGAATCATGATGAATGTGCGAAACAGTTTATTGTTCTGTAGTTTACTGATGAAAAGCTTGTCGAAAAAATGACAAATCCATTGATTCTATTGATTATCACCATATTCCATAGTAATATGATATCAAAAGATAGGGAAGCGAAGTAATTTGTTTCTTTCCCCAAAAGACTGTGTTACTGTAGTCCAAACATCTTTGATATTTTAACATCCATGGGGCTGAATGGGGTACTGGTGTCCTCCACAGTCTTCAAAACTGCTTGAGACCTGCGTGCCAGGTCTGGTGGGTTCGATTCCCACGCAGTCCCGCCAACTAAACCAAGTGATATCAAGGGTTTAAGCTGCTTTTTGTAGGTGTTTTTCAACAGTTGAACCTGTGATTTAAGAGTGAAAAGTCACCAGTATTTTTTCTGAAAATTACATAGTACTAGTGCGACTGATTTAAGGTGTACTAGTGTGTCAAATCCACCAAATTCTTGAAAGAAGGGTGGATTTTTTTATGCAAACGGCAAGGAAAACTCAACGAAAAGGTTCAAGAAACTCTCAGAACATTAAACGGTTCAAACAAACTGAACAAAAGATGACTCTGTTTGAAATGTTTGAGCGATTTATGACCTTCAAACAAACAGAGGGTTTGGCAAAGCCTACGATCCAAGGCTATTATGAACATTTTCATTATCTAAATGATTACTTAGGTGGGGATGTTTCTAACGAAGAAGTTACTGTTGATTTGTTTCGAAATTATATTGGCTATATGCTCAATGACCAAGGTTTAAAACCAACTACTGTTAATGTACGGATCAGAACAAATCGAGCTTTCTTACGACATTGTTATCAAGAAGGATGGATTGAAATACCTATTCACGAAAAATTTAAGCCGATTAAAACTCCTGAAGATGAAATACAGTCATTTACACCAGCTGAAATAAAAGCACTACTGAACCAAATTGATGATTCAAGGTTTGTTGGGTTTCGAGATAAAGTGATGATTTATGTATTATTGGACACAATGGTTAGAATATCAGAACTTCTTAATATGAGGAGAAATAATGTGGATTTAAAGAGTGGGTACATCAAATTGGAATGCATGAAACAAAGACATTTTGAAGGTCCTCCTGAAATATTACGTCTTTATGGAAGAGGTAAAGTAGTATTGCCAGGTACACCTGAATGGGATGACATGACTAATCATTTTGAAATCCTTCCTGGTGCAAGGCAAATTATTTATGCAAAGATTGAAACAGTAAAAACGTCTTGTGGATTTAGTGTACCATTTTATTCATACATTGGAGAACGAGATACTCTTCAACAGTGGGCTAACAATAAAAGCGAACAAGAGTTAGAGGATTATCGTAAAAAGAAAAATTCTATAAGTATGGATGGGATAGTTACACCAATAGGAGAAAGTATAGCTAACTTGAATAAAATGTGAATATTTCTTGTTGAACGGGGCTTTACTTCAATAAGGAGTAGAGCTTTTTTGTTATTCCACTAACGTAGCAGTTTAGTTTAAGAAGGGATATTAATGTCTTTAGACGAATATTGTTTTTTAGATACATATTGAAGGAGCGAAGGCGTGTGGAGGATATAATTAATGGAATTAACCACTGGATACAAACAGTACCGAAGGTATATAACTCAATGTCAGAAACAGAAATATCAAATCGCCCATTACCAAATAAATGGTCCAAAAAAGAGATTTTAGGGCATCTATGCGACTCTGCAATAAATAATATTAATAGATTTATAAAGATTCAGTACGAAGAACAACCATTTGTTATCCAATCATATAATCAAAACCAATGGGTAATACTTCAGAATTATCAAGAAAGACCACTTGATGAGATATTAAACCTATTTTTAGCATTAAATAAGCAAATCATAATTACTATATCGAATATTCCAAAAGAGAGATTATCAAATCTTTGTGATATAGGAAATAATCAACAAAAAACATTAGAGTGGCTGGTAAAAGATTATCTTAAACATATGGAACATCATATTAACAACCAAATCCTTATTAAAAATAATGCCTAATATTGATACTGCTTCTTTAACTACCATGAAAATAAGTTCCTTTAAGAATAGGAAAATGACAATACTTAAAAAGACCCTGCTCAATCGTTAAAAAAAGAGGAGAGCTTCAAATAATAAGTCTATGGATTAGGGTTGACTGGATTAAGGTCAATACCAGTATTGACACTTCCTAACCATTTTCATTCTCTGTGGTGCAGCACTGATTTTGTGCTGCATGGATGGCTAACGGGTGCTTTAGTGAAAAATTGGGGGTTGCGGCTGCGATCCCTTTTCTTGTGCTAACTGTGCAGGTTAGCACAAGAAACAGGGTATTGTTTTTATAGAATGCTACATAATAAAAAGTGGCGGCATACCCTTCAAATTAAATGACAAAATAATCAGAAAATACCGTCAATAGACGTAAATAATTAGTAAAATAATGTATATACTAATACTATTGGAGGTGAAGTTATATGGAAAATAAACCACTACATTATGATGGAAGTATCCAAAACATCAATGATTTTAAAAGTGAAGCTAATAACAGTGAAGTATTTGAGTTAACAGATGAAATGAGAAAAAATATAGGTGGAAATCCTTATATGAGTAATATAACTGAATAATCCTACATAAAAGGGTGTTGCTAATCAAAGCACACCTTTTTAATTTTCTTAGGCTGATCATATGCTTTAGCTAAACAATATTTATATACTTTACCTTGAAATAAAAATATATTAATTCGATGTAAAGTATATATTTTTATTTCATACACAAACTAGAATGACAAAACAAGGGAAAAGAATGCCCGAAAGGAAGTAAGAAAATGGCAAAAGTATTGTATATTACAGCACATCCACATGATGATACTCAGTCTTATAGTATGGCAGTAGGTAAAGCCTTTATTGATACCTACAAAGAAGCAAATCCTAATGACGAAATTGTTAATGTTGATCTTTATAACGAGAATATTCCACAAATAGATGTTGATGTTTTTAGTGGTTGGGGAAAACTCCAATCAGGGAAGGGATTTGAAGAGCTATCAGCAGATGAAAAGGCAAAAGTAGGTAGATTATCAGAACTATGTGAACAATTTATTTCAGCTGATAAGTATGTTTTCGTAACACCTTTGTGGAATTTTTCTTTCCCACCAGTATTAAAAGCTTATATTGATTCAGTTTCTGTTGCTGGAAAAACATTTAAATACACAGAACAAGGTCCAGTAGGTCTGTTAACTGATAAAAAAGCTTTACATATACAAGCTCGTGGGGGGATTTATTCAGAAGGTCCAGCTGCTCAATTGGAAATGGGTCACCGCTATTTAAATGTTGTAATGCAATTCTATGGAGTCCCTTCGTTTGAAGGCTTATTTGTAGAAGGACATGCAGCAATGCCAGATAAAGCACAAGAAATTAAGGAAAATGCAATTGCACGAGCTAAGGATCTAGCCCATACATTTTAAATATACTAAGGGAGCCAACGGACGTTGGCTTTTTTTTAGGCTGTGCAACAACGGTGCTTAATGTTGGAGAAGAACACATACAAAACAAAGCTATTTACTGCACAGTATAAAATAAAATATGCAATAGCTCTATACGGTAATTATAAGAGAAATAATTATCATTTCTCAAAATATGTTGAGATTGTGAAATATTGTACTTAAAGTAACGGGTGCTTGAGTTCAACCATATTTGGCTGATAAGTCAGCCATTTTTTTTGTTCCACTAACGAAGCAGTTTAGTTAAAGGAGGAATTATTTGAAAAAAAAGAGAATAATGCATTTTATTTCGCCAAAAAGCCAGTTTTAATATTAATCTTCATGAAAAAGCAGGAATATACCTTTCTTTTATCTAATCTTATTTAATGACAAACATGTAGAACATATGTTATGTTTTTATCCCTACATAATTTAAAAATAAAAAGAAGAGGTGTTTGAATATGAATAAAACAGAATTAGTGAATGCTGTTGTAAAACAAACAGAGTTAACAAAGAAAGATGCTGCAAATGCGGTCGATGCATTGTTTGAAACCATCTCTAATACTCTTGCAAAAGAAGAGAAAATCCAGTTGATTGGATTTGGCACATTTGAGGTGCGTGAGCGTGCAGCTCGAACAGGTCGTAACCCACAAACTGGTGAAGAAATTCAGATTTCTGCTTCTAAAGTTCCAGCTTTTAAACCAGGCAAGGAATTAAAAGAAGCTGTTAAATAAGTTTGTATAGTTCTTAAAGAATTGGCTCTAAGGTATGATCCCTAGAGCCTTTTTGTGTTTGAAATAGAGTGTCTATTCAGGGAGGCTTTTTGGACATACGGCTATATTATTAAAGAGATCAGGAGGAATTAGAATACTTATCAAAGTAGATTGTGAAGATTTTTACTTAAACTAAAGGGGCAGTTTTGTTTAAAAGAATTGTAAAAAAAAGTTAAATTTGTAATATAATATTAGTAATTTGTTGGTTAGTTTGGAGGTGTTATGATGATTTGGATTTATATATTTACACCTATCATTATATTGGCTGGAATAGCCATTTATTTTGACAAAAAATCTGGGGCGACTTCACCAGATGAAAGAACAGCTGATAAGTTAGAGGAATATCCACCAGAAAATCCTTTCGGACCAAATAATTTTTGACCTTAAAATGATTCAATTACAACTTTTCAAAGACAATGTGAAGGATTGTACTTAAAGTAACGGGGGCTTTACTTGAATAAGAACAACATAATAATCTAAAACCAAGTGTGAAATTTGAGAGTAGCAAAAATGGTTGTGTTTATGTTTTCTTGCAAATACTTTTATAAAATGTTAAACTTTAGTAGAATTATTTTTGTTCGGTGTAAAGGATAGTATAAGATTAACTTTTCGTCTTGATGATCACTGAGTGCAAGGATAGTAACACATTGTGTGCAATGCACACAGCAGGAGGAAACAAAATGGAACAAGGTAAAGTAAAATGGTTTAACGCAGAAAAAGGTTTCGGATTCATCGAGCGTGAAGGCGGAGAAGACGTATTCGTTCATTTCTCAGCGATCCAAGGCGAAGGTTTCAAATCTTTAGACGAAGGTCAAACAGTTACTTTTGACGTTGAGCAAGGTCAACGTGGAGCTCAAGCAGCTAACGTGCGTAAAGCTTAATAATAAGAACAAAATTAAGCAGGCTCTTCAGAGAGTCTGTTTTTTATTTTTTCTTTTAAAACAAGAAGCCCCACTCACGAATGAGTAGGGCACATGTAAACAAGTAAATCAAATGGTAAACAAAGTGTATCACATAATCAAAAATTCTCCTAATTATCAAATAAAAATAAGCATCCGATTATTCGGATGCATACTTAATTATTCCATGTAAATAAACTGAGTATTCTCTCTGTACATATTCTCTTAATTTAATTTTTTGTTCTGTTTCTAATACTCTAACCAATTCTTGAATCTTTTTTTCATCTTCTTTTGTAGTAGGAATCTCTAATGAAAACATATTACCTCGACTACCATTTAATAATCTTTTTAATAACTCAACTTTATTCATTGGGTCATCCCCTTTAGTTGTTATATTCGACATAAAGTGGACTTTTTCCTTGGAATATCTTATATTGTTTCAAGTTTCAACGACTTTCCACTAAAAGCATCTGATTACAGGTACCCTGACAGAAATGGGTAGCTTTTTTTATTTGCTTTTTTTATACCCACCTTCTACCAATCTAATCATATCACGCCCTGAGGTCTTTTCTGTTTCATGATAACCTTCTTCATCACGCAAACTCAAGTACCAGTTGGTATCGCCATCTTCATTTAGCCTATATAACTTATTGGTAAAAACATTAGTATAAAAATCTCCATTTCTTAGCCTCATAATATCCCACCTCTAATGTATATAAACTGTATTATGCCCAAGATAACCACCTGGAGCCATTAGACATATACAGTCCAAAAATCCCATAGATATACAAGGAAAAGACGTGACAATCAAGGGCTTTGGGACAGAACATGGAAAGTATGTAAAGTAAGGAATGCCTGCAGCTGAATTTTTCCTTATTCAGCTAACGGAGCAGTTTACTTAAAGAAGGAATGAAAGGATATTACCGTAATATATTGGTCATAAATATTGATTATTGGTGGTGAACGATGAAAAAGACCCCTAGTTTATTAGTTTTTTTTATTTTCCTATTGGTTGTTACTGCTTGTGGTGGTCCTTTTACATCAACATCTTCCG
>NZ_JBGBPR010000039.1:0-32481 GCF_041106275.1 Neobacillus sp. BF23-41 | reverse complement strand
AACACGGAAGTTAAGCTTCTCAGCGCCGATGGTAGTTGGGACACGCGTCCCTGTGAGAGTAGGACGTTGCCAGGCTAACCCTTTGGGGTTATTTTTTTTGTTCAAATTTAATATGGCCCCTTGGTCAAGTGGTTAAGACACCTCCCTTTCACGGAGGTAACACGGGTTCGAATCCCGTAGGGGTCACCATATTTACCAAGGTTTTTTAAAAAATAGCAAATCTGATAGTCAGATATTTTATCTGATTTCTTGATAATAAAAAAAGTCGTATACATATCAAGCAACCTAGTGAGTTTTAGTATGTGACTTACAAATCCTTGAAGAGAATTATTACGAACCATTAAAGTGCACCCATCTCTCAGAAAACAACCAAAAATAAAGGAGGACTGATCAGCCCTCCTTTTGATATTTATACCTATTATCGCTCACATGCAATAAAATCTTTATCCCGGTCACTTTTCTTATTAGCGTCATACAGCGCTTTTGAAACGTATGGCTTGTACTTAGTTTTCCCCCCTTTGTTTTTAACATTAGATGCTCTTGCCACTCCACCTTTGAAATCCTTATTCAAAGCAGTACAGTTTTGGTAAGTTTTAATCTTTACCTGTGCTTCCGCAGAATCAGTCAAACTGAAGGATAGCCCCACAACTAATCCCAAAGAAAGTAAAATAGTAAACAACTTTTTCATATTTTTCATACTCCCTATATTGAAATCTAATTTCCATAATAGGGTATTATTAGGGAAATTTCAATACAAATATGATGAGATCTGGTATATTTGCACTACCTCACATAGCCCTACTTATATCATAAATCTCCATGGCAGTCCCCGACAGACAGATCAAAATAAAGCATCCAATAAATCATCCATGCTTTTATTCCTCAATTTTAATAACATTCTAGATTATTTCCCCAAACTAAGTTCACTAGAGGAAAATAAGCAACTAGTCACAATAATGGGTTTGGGCACGGACCCTGGTTCAGTAGCTAAACAAGGTTCCTTTTTAAAAGAGTCATTGTTGAAGACAGACCTCGACATTCTTTTTATACTTTTAAAGGGATAAAGTCAGGAAGGGAGCGTGCTGAGGCTACTATTAATTAAACGTTTGTGTAGTAGGGGAAAGGTGGTAAATAATAATGAAAAGGTGGTAAAAATGTGGCTATTCCACAAATAATGCCTCGAAAAAAAATAAGAGGAAGTCAGTCAGCGTTCGCAGCACACCCTAACCGGGACTTCTCTTTTTAAATAGTAATTATTTCTCAATTGCATGATTAAACTTTTCCAATTGTTCCTGTAGGACTGAAATGTAATTCATCATTGCTACTCTCACTATTGAAGGATAGTAACGACTGTTAAGTTCTTGCTCACATTCCTCTAAATCCATCTTCTTAACTGTAATAATTTTATTCAATTCTTCTGTGCTCATTGAAAATCACCCCTATTTATCGGAAAAATCATTATCAAGTTCTCCACTCTCCTAACCTATCTTTTATATGATCAGGATGGACAAATTTTTCATAGCTTATACAAAAGTTACCTCTGTTAAATTTTTTTCTCATAGATGAGGAAACTTAGACCGGGGCTGCTGAAAAAGTAATTACTTCAATAAAAAAACGTGTGTTTTACTCGTAAATAGTAAGAAAAAAGATACGGATCATCTACATATGGTAGATGATCCGTATCTTTTACACATAAAGAGGACTTATCACTGGTCCTGAACCGTCCCTGTGGAGCTTTCATTTTTATTTTAAGAAAATCCTCCCCCGAGTATAAGGGCCGCACCTAATATTAGGACTAAGAGTAAGGCTAAATAACCTATTATGCTAATAATCGTGATAATCCAACCGATGACCTTTCGATTTGTTTTTATTAGATAAATACCCAAAGCGATCAAACCAAAAATGAATCCGAGAATTCCCCAAAGGATGGGGCTTTTACCATGCTTACGAGAATCAATCACTAAATAAATCGTTAGGATTATATTTAAAAACAATCCAATAAAACCTTCCAAATTAAACTCCCCTTACTATGTTCAAATTGTATTCTTAAAATGAAATTATACCAGAAAATTCGAACGTTAGAGCAAAAGATATTCCCTTTTATAAGGGAATTTGAAAACTCCCGGTAAAAATATAAAAAACCATGCTGCTTTTCCAACATGGTTTCGATCATACAGTTCTAGCACTTCTCCTTTTTATTCTAAAATAGATAGAACATATTGCTAAATTTGTGCAAATAAAGCTAACTTTTAGGCGGATGTGGGTGTCTGGAGGGGAAAAATTAGTACAATGAGTAGCTTATCAGCGAACTATTGAAGGATATCAGCGCACTGGACCATTTTATCAGCGGAAAACCGACTTTTATCAGCGGAAATGCCACTTTTATCAGCGAAACTAGCATCTTATAAGTCAATAAATCTCCGAAGCTGTGAAATAAGAACCATAATTGTGTTGTATTAATCTGAGTTTGAGATAATTTCCAATTATTATCCAACAAATGTCGTAAGTTTCGGAAAATATGTAGTAAGATTCAAAAAATATGTAATAAGAGCCTGAAAATATGTAGTAAGGAGCAATAATTACGTAATAAGGATTTGAAGTTTGATATAATTCCCAATTATTGTCCAGCAAATGTCGTAAGTTTTGGAAAATATGTAGTAAAATCCTAAAAATATGTAGTAAAAGCCTAAAAATATGTAGTAAGGAGCAATAATTACGTAAAAAGGTCTGAAGTTTGAGAGGATTACTCATGGAGGAGCTCGTTCAAATGATATTTTGTGTAAAATTATACTTTAATAGTTAGCGTTTATGATTTATAAAATGACTTGTCCCTTTAATGGGCGAATTTTTGAGTTTAATGAGCGAATCTTCGAGTTTTATGAGCGAATTTTGGGCTTCAATGGGCGAATTTAGTGTTTTTATGGGCGAATTTAGAAGTAATAGGATTCAGTGCCTGTCAGAGCGACCGAGTCTAGGTCGTAACATATAGTGGGTGGGATACCCGTCGAGTAAGAGCTGCCACTGAACTTCGGGTGCCTGACACCACCCGATATTCCGCAAGTTCTGTCAAAAAACAAATAGGCATCAGTAGCGGCCTTCCTATATTTGGTTGTAAAGTGAAAAAGCCTAAATTCTCCCTATTTTAAAGGGAGAATTTAGACTTTAAATATTCTGAGGGGTTTACCGTGGAAATTCCATTTTCCCACGTTGTCCCATTTTGGGATCATGATTACCTTTACTTTATCTTCATAGGATAGAAGAAACTTATTTATTTTTTCTAATTTTTGTTTTTGTGGCACTGCGGCGACCATCTAAACTAATAGGCACGTCTCCATCAATGGTTATTCTTCGGACCACTCTTTGTGCATGACCGTAGTCATTCACTGCGTAATGTTGGGTGGCGCGGTTATCCCAAATGACCACATCTCCCGCTCTCCATTTCCATCGTACCGTATTTTCGAGTTGTGTTACATGTCCTTGTAGGATGGAGAATAAATGAGCCGAATCGGTGGAAGAAAGACCGCTAAAATTTTTGACAAAATGACCGAGTAGAAGATGGCGCTCTCCGGTTTCAGGATGTACATGGACAACTGGGTGTTCGGTTTCGTATAGGGTAGAAGTAAAGACTTCCTCATGGCGTTTGATCGCTTCATCCGAAACATTATGGTGTTTTGCTGCATAATCATAAGCGTTGGTATGGACCGCCCATAATTGATTCGCTAGATTTTGTAATTCTGTTGGAAGATTTTCATAGGCCGTAGCCGTGTTTGCCCAAACGGTATCACCTCCTGCCTCCGGTATCTCCACTCCACGTAAAATGGAGAATTTTGGGTACGCTGCTTCAAATGTTACATCTGTATGCCATGAATTGGCTCGGCCGCCATGTTCGGAATGAAGTTCTAATATATAGTTTGTGCCATCTTTTGCTGGTACAGTTGGATGAACAACTGGATTACCAAGCAGTTGTGCAAAGGCTTCTTGTCCTTGATCGTCCAGATGATTTTGATCACGGAAAAAAACAACCTTATACTTTAACAGCGCTTCACGGATAGATTTAACTGTAGTGGAGTCTAGTTCTCCGGAAAGTTTCACACCTGATAATTCTGCTCCAATACGTCCAGCCACTGGTTTTGCTACAATTCCTGCTTCATTTTGAACTTCTTTGACATTACTCATTTTTATTTCCTCCTTGTTTTTAGCCGTAAAAGCCAGCTATAATAATGGACCGATAAGACGAAAGAAAGCCAGAGCATAATAGCTCTGGCTTCCAGGTGACTGGTCAGCAATTCAATTGCTTGTAAATTTAATTAATATAATTCATATCGGCTTAATGTGATTTTAATTTTCTAAAAAACATCTGTCAATAACTAATTTTGATTTTTTAGTCTTTTTGAAAAATTAATTTTATTTTAAATTTTTCGTTGACGACTGAAAATTGAATTGGTAATATAAGTGAAAACCAAGTAACCCAATAGGAAATCCAGAATTTAATTAACCGGTCAACCGGAGACTTTTCTTTTTAAAGAAATGTCTCCGGTTTTTTTTATCGAGAAAAAGGCATGCCTGTAGAAAGGTGAACGTTTGATCAGACTTTTTTTCTCGTGGCTGGTAATGGATTTTTCGATTGGATCGGTTGGTTTTAATTTTAAGAGAAGGTAGGGGCCAGTTATGAAGATTTGGAGAACCAAGGCACTTTTATTTTTAATTGTATTATCAGTTGTTATTTCGGCTGGATGCCAGGAGAAAAAGACAGGAGCGACAGAAACAAAAGGAAATGGCGCGTATGAAACGCTGAAACTCAGGTATGAAGGATCGGTGGGTTCGGTCACTTATCCAGAGTTAGCAGAGGATTTAGGCTATCTTGGTCCGATTAAACTTGAATGGATCGGAAATCAAACAAGCGGGCCTGCCTCTATTCAAAACGCAGCTACCGGTCAAACCGACTTTGGCGGTGCATTTAACGGGGCCATTGCCAAATTGATAGCGAGCGGAGCACCTATAAAATCGGTCATTGGTTATTACGGCAGTGATAAGGATACATATACCGGCTATTATGTATTGAATGACAGTTCGATAAAAAATGCGCGCGATTTAATTGGAAAGAAGGTTGGCATGAACACAATGGGAGCTCATGCTGAATTCGTTTTAAAAGAATATTTAAAACAAAATGGACTCACAGATGAAGAAATTAAGAAAGTGACTTTAGTTGTTCTGCCACCGGTAAGTACAGAGCAAGCACTGCGACAAAAACAAATTGATGTCTCTGTTTTGACTGGGATGTTAGGGGATCTGGCTGTGAAAAATGGGGGGATCAGAAAGCTTTTTAGTGATTATGATTTGTTGGGTCCTTTTACAGCAGGCGGCTATGTCTTTACCGAAAAATTCATTAAACAAAATCCACATACGGTGAAAAAGTTTGTTGAGGCTACAGCAAAAGCCATTGTATGGGCACAGACCCATTCACGAGAAGAAGTGATAGCCCGTTATGAATCCATTATTAAGAAACGGGGGCGCAAGGAAGATACAAACACGGTGCAATATTGGAAAAGTACAGGTATTGCGGAGAAAGGTGGAGTTATTCAGGGGAAGGAATTTAAAATTTGGGTCGATTGGCTAAAGAAAAATGGTGAGTTCAAAGATGGCCAAGTGAAACTAAGTAATTTGTATACCAATGAATTTAATCCTTATAAGGGTGAAATTGAAAAAAAGTAAAGAGGTGAGAGGATGACGGCAAAAATTCAGTTTGAACATGTCAGTAAGGTTTTTAAAGTAAGGGATTTAAATCAAGGAAAGGGAGCGCTTAAAGAATTTACAGCCATTAAAAATGTTCATTTTTCGGTGAATAGTGGAGAGTTTCTTTCATTAGTAGGCCCATCAGGATGCGGAAAATCAACTTTGCTTGATCTTTTAGGAGGGTTGACGAAACCAACCTCCGGACGGATATTATTGGATGGAAAACCGATAGAGGGACCCGGTTTAGATCGGGGAATTGTCTTTCAGCAGTATGCGCTATTGCCTTGGAAGACAGCTAAAGGAAATATTGAATTTGGCTTAGAATCAAAAGGTGTTCCTAAAAAGGAGCGGGCTGAAATTTCTCGATACTTTTTGTCACTGGTTGGATTATCGGGTTTCGAAGATCGTTATCCGCATGAACTTTCGGGTGGAATGAAGCAGCGTGTGGCTATTGCCCGAAGTTTGGCGTTTGACCCTGAAGTGTTGTTAATGGATGAACCGTTCGCTGCACTCGATGCGCAGACGCGTGAAACCTTGCAAACAGAATTACTTCGAATCTGGGAACATACGAAAAAAACCATTGTTTTCATTACACATGGGATTGATGAGGCGGTGTATCTTGGACAGCGTGTTGCCGTAATGACTTCCCGACCGGGAACGGTTAAACAAATTATTGATAATCCGCTTCATTCAACCAGTCACGAAGAGGATTTACGTTCGACAACAGCATTTGCAAATGCACGTCACCAAATTTGGGATTTGCTTCGAGAAGAAGTAGTCAAAGCGCAAAAAGTTGAGAATAAGGATCAATCAGCTTAACAAAGTTCAATTATTTTATAGAAGAGGTGAGGAAATGTCTGATTTTGGTAAATCGTTCACAGCGCCAATGCAAACATCCCATCGGATTCGTTTTTCTTTTCATTGGGTGCAAAGTCTTGTAAAACAATCTATTGTCATATTGCTTTTACTAATCCTTTGGGAGATTGCTCCCCGAATGGGGTTAGTGGATCCCACATTCTTTCCGCCATTTACAAAAGTAGCAGAGAGTTGGTGGGGATTAGTGATTTCGGGTGATCTGTATGCCCACTTTCAGGCCAGTATTCTCCGTTCACTTTTCGGATTTGGGTTGGCGATCCTCGTTTCTATTCCTTTGGGGCTTATCATTGGGTGGTATCCACTGGCAAGTGAATTGTTAAATCCGGTGCTGGAGGTGTTTCGTAATACAGCTGCCTTAGCGTTATTACCTGTCTTTATTTTGCTGCTTGGGATTGGAGAAACATCTAAAGTTTCAATCGTCTTTTTTGCTTGTACGTTTCCGATTCTTTTAAATACGATCAATGCTGTTCGAAATGTAGATCCTTTACTCATTAAGGCCGCCAAATCCATGGCTCTTCCCTCCTACCGGCTATTTTATAAAATAATTTTGCCGGCTTCTATTCCGACTATTTTTACCGGAATACGTATGGCTGGATCATCATCCATTCTTGTGTTGATTGCTGCCGAAATGGTTGGAGCTAAGGAAGGTTTGGGATATCTTATTAATTATTCGCAACAGAACTTCCAAATTACGCAAATGTATGCAGGTATTATTACGATTTCATTACTTGGTGTGGCCATAAATTATCTATTGGTATCCTTAGAAAGAAAATTTTCAAGTTGGAAAACAAATTCAAATCAACAATAAAGGAAAGAAGGAATGAAACATGACTCAAAATAATCGGGAAATGAAATTAGGAGCATTTTTTATGATTCCTGGACATCATGTCGCAGCTTGGCGTCATCCAAAAGCGGAATCCCATCAAACCATGAGTTTTGATTTTATCAAAAGACTAGCCCAAACAGCAGAGCGTGGAAAGTTTGATATGGTTTTTCTTGCAGATAACTATGCAGTGAGAGGGAAAAATCAAACGGTACTGGGCCAAACTGTGAATACGTTATTTGAACCCTTTACCCTGTTATCCGCCCTTTCTGCTGTGACAAATCATATCGGATTTGTAGGAACGGTATCTACTACTTTTAATGAGCCATATAATGTTGCCCGCAGGTTCGCCTCTCTTGATCATTTGAGCGGCGGCCGTGCAGGGTGGAATGTTGTCACATCAAGCACTGACGTAGAAGCTCAAAATTTTAATTTAGAACAGCAGCTCCTTCATGAAAAACGGTATGAACGGGCTGAAGAGTTTGTCGATGTGGTCACGAAGCTGTGGGATAGTTGGGAGGATGATGCGTTAATTATTGATAAAGAGTCAGCTCAATTTGCGGATTCATCCAAAATACACTCCATTAATCATAAAGGTGAATGGTTTTCCGTAGCTGGTCCATTAAATATCTCCCGCCCGGTGCAAGGGCATCCTGTTGTGATCCAGGCTGGTTCTTCTGAAGCAGGGAAGGAGCTTGCGGCGCGGACAGCCGAGGTTATATTCACTGCTTGGCAAACGATTGAAGAAGCTAGAAGCTTTTATGCGGATGTAAAAGGAAGAATGGCGAAATACGGTCGCTCACCAGAGGACCTGAAGATTATGCCTGGAGTTTTCCCTGTTATTGGTAGTACAGAGGAAGAAGCGGAAGAAAATAAGGCGCTGCTTGAGGAACTTATACCGGAAGAAGCGGGGATCTCTCTTTTATCTGGCATGATAAGTGTTGATTTATCAGGATATCCGGTGGATGGACCACTTCCAGATTTGCCTGAATTGAATCAGATAAACGGGGGGAAAAGTCGTTTCCAATTATTAAAGGATCTTGCAGATCGTGAAGGATTGACGATTCGCAAACTGTATCAACGGATAGCCGGTGCCCGCGGACATCGGGAAATCAAAGGCACACCTGAGCAAATTGCGGATCATATGCAAGAATGGTTTGAAAATGGAGCAGCGGACGGCTTCAATGTCATGCCACCTTATTTACCTGGTGGTCTTGATGATTTCGTTGATCTCGTGATTCCCGTCCTTCAACAACGTGGATTGTTCCGAAAAGAATATACAGGTAGCACATTAAGGGAGAACCTGGGATTAAAGCGGCCAGTTAATACTCTTATTGAGCCCATAAAAGAAACCATATAACCATCAATTTTAAATCCCATACGCGGTAGAATTCAAGAAGGCAGAAACCCTCTCTAAATCTAAGGGTATCTGCTTTTTTTTAGTTTTAAGAGATCATAGTATTATCCAGAAAATGTCGTAAGTTTTGGAAAACATGTAGTAAGTTTCGGATTATATGTAATAAGAGCCTGAAAATATGTAGTAAGGTTCAATAATTATGTAATAAGAATCCTGAAGAGACCCCCTACTTTGAGAAACATGGCTACGTTTCGATATAAATTCGTACCATAGATAAATTATCTGAGATAAAGGGGAAAGAATATTTATGAATTTTGGTCTATGAATAGTTAGGATTTATAATGATTGAATTTTGTCTATTTTTGTAATGTTTTGATATTTTTTGTAGAAACTATATTTATTTTTCTTAATATGATCCATAATATTTTTTGTAGAACTCCAATCTTTTATGGAAAGGGAAAAAATGAAATATTAAAATATTAAAAAATATAATCTAAAGTGGTCCTGATGAAGGAATGACTGATCTTGCAAGAATAAAAAAGTAACAAGATGAATTTTTTTTACACAAGTCGGGACATTTTATGTTTATATGGGACAAAATAAGTCCCAAACCATTATGTTGCAATTTATTCAAAATATATTAAAAACTTCAAGGAGGATTTATTATGCCAACAAACGTATTATCCTTAACAGCTTATCCTTTTTATATAAATGGGGAATGGAGAGAAAGTAAGTCTGGTGAAACAATTAAAATCACGTCACCTTATCTTTATGAAGAGATTGGAGAAGTACAGGCGATTACAACTGAAGAGGTAGATGAGGCAATTTATTATGCTTATATAGCCCAAAAAAATTGGGCAGGAACTTCCCTTCAAGAACGAGCAAAGTTTTTGTATAAATGGGCAGATGAATTAGTGAATATGCAAGATGAAATTGCTGAAATCATTATGAAAGAAGTAGGGAAAAGTTTGAAGGATGCAAAGAATGAAGTCATACGTACTGCGGATTTCATTCGTTACACGGTTGAAGAAGCAATGCATATGCATGGTGAAAGTATGAAGGGAGATAGCTTCCCGGGCGGTTCTAAGTCTAAGATTGCGATTGTTGATCGTGTTCCACTGGGAGTAGTCCTAGCCATCCCTCCATTTAACTATCCGGTCAATTTAGCTGCTGCTAAACTGGCACCTGCACTTATTTCCGGGAATGCAGTCATCTTTAAACCTGCTACACAAGGCGCGATCAGCGGGATTAAAATGATTGAGGCTCTTCACAAAGCAAACTTTCCAAAAGGTCTTGTCAATATCGTGACAGGTCGTGGTTCGGTTATTGGTGATTACTTAGTGGAGCATAAAGGAATTAATATGATTTCCTTTACAGGTGGAACAAATACCGGAACTCGCTTAGCGAAAAAAGCGGGCATGATTCCACTTGTCCTTGAGCTTGGCGGGAAAGATCCTGGTATTGTGCGTGAAGATGCTGATTTAAATGAAGCGGCGAAACATATTATCAGCGGTGCATTTTCTTATTCTGGTCAGCGTTGCACAGCGATTAAACGCGTATTAGTTCATGACAGTGTTGCGGACGAGCTTGCTTCGATTTTAAAAGAAGAAATTGAAAAACTGGTGGTAGGCTCCCCTGAAGACGGCAGCACGGTTGTCCCGTTAATTGATGAACAGTCTGCTGACTTTGTTCAAGGATTAATTGAGGATGCCATTGAAAAAGGTGCAACTCTTGTAACAGGAAATAAGCGTGAACGCAATTTAATTTACCCTACTCTTCTTGATCATGTGACAGAAGACATGGCTGTAGCTTGGGAGGAACCGTTCGGGCCTGTGCTGCCAATAATCCGTGTATCCTCTGATGAAGAAGCGATCAATATTGCGAATGAATCTGAATTTGGTTTACAGGCAAGTGTCTTTACCAAGGATATTAATAAAGCATTTGCGATTGCGAATAAAGTTGAAACAGGCTCAGTTCAAATAAACGGACGTACCGAACGCGGCCCGGATCATTTCCCATTTATCGGTGTAAAAGGATCCGGAATGGGTGCGCAAGGTATCCGCAAGAGCATTGAATCGATGACGCGTGAAAAAGTAACTGTACTAAATCTTGCTGAGTAATATAAATTTGTAAAATTGTAACTTTAATTCCTAATAGAGGGGTCCTTATTGGCCCTTCCTTGTTCATTTCCTTTGGAAGCTTTAAAAGCAATTTGCGTTGCATTGGCCCCAGCAAGTCTAGGGGTCCCACCAAATAAAAGGAGTTGGAAGATTTATGAAGAATACTAATAGCCTTACTATAGAGGAATTAGAAAGACGAATTGCTCATTTTGAGGATCGTCTTAAGGATTTTATTATTACCGAGGAACAAATTGAGTTTATCAAAGAAAGGTTAAGGGAACTAAAAAACGCTAAAGAGTGTTTATCATGGGAATCGGTCCGGTACCTGCCAGTCAAGTAGCGTTACAGAAAGCAGGGCTTAGTGACCTTTTTTAATTTAGAGTTCGCTTTAAGGGTACCCTAAACCTTGCTCTTTAGCGATTATATAGATGAAAATGGTAAGACATCTCAATATTTTGTATAACAAATTTAATCCGCTCCTAAAAAACATTTTAAAGCGGAAACATGCATTATCAATCTTTCTGGCTTGATTTTTTGTAAATCAAAAAGAGGTGAGTAGATTGAAAACAAAACAAGAAATACTTGAAGAGTTGAAAACAGAATTGCTACGGATTGGTTCAACCAACCAAAGGGATTATGATTTGTTGAAGAAGAAAGGACAAGTCTTTAGTACAACCATTTGTCGCAGGTTAAAGTTAAGTTGGCCTGAAGTCGTCAATCAAACTGGATTAAAGTTTTTTTCTACATAGAAAGAATTCGTAAAAAATAAACTTTGTTTAACGAGATCAAAAGATTCTATCAATAAGGAATACTTAATCCGAGGGGAATTAGCACAATGAGCAGCTTATCAGCGAATTATTGAAGGATATCAGCGAACTGAACCATTTTATCAGCGGAAAACCGACTTTTATCAGCGGAAATGCCACTTTTATCAGCGAAACTAGCATCATATCAGCTTAATGAATCTCCGAAGCTACGAAAGTAAGAACCTATATTGTGTTGTATTAATCTGAAGTTTGATATAATTTCCAATTATTATCCAGTAAATGTCGTAAGTTTCGGAAAATATGTAGTAAGAGTCAGAAAATATGTAATAAAAGCCTGAAAATATGTAGTATGAGTCGGAAAATATGTAGTAAGGACCAATAATTATGTAATAAGAATCCTGAATATAAAAAGACCACCCTATTGCCTGCTACTGCTACGGCGCGAGGGTGGTCTTTTAATTTTGCTTCTCCCTATAGGAACATATTGATAATTAGCACACCAGCAAGTCCGACAAGGGATGCAATCGTTACCATTACTGACCAGGTGCGAATGGTTTTACCGATGCTTAGGTTGAAGTATTCTTTATAAATCCAGAAACCGGCATCGTTTACGTGAGAGAAGGTCATACTTCCTGCACCGGTTGCTAGTACCATTAGTTCTGGGCTAACGTGTGCAGAAGCAACGAGTGGTGCGGCAATACCGGCTGCTGTTAATCCAGCAACGGTTGCTGAACCTAGGACTACCCGTAGGATCGCAGCGATTAACCAGGCGAGGATTAACGGCGACATGGTGGAACCTTCCATCAGATGGGCAACGTATTTATCAACATGACTGTCGATGAGTACTTGTTTGAATGCACCGCCAGCTCCAATGATTAAAAGAATCATCGCGATGCTGCTGATTGATTCTGTGATCGAGTTCATGATTTCTGGCATTTTTTTACCTCGATTTAAACCAAAGGTAAAGATGGCGACTATGACAGCGATTAATAGGGCAATACCAGGATTTCCTAAAAATTTAGCTGTTTCAATAAGTGATGATTCAGGCATCGTGATTTCAACGATGGCTTGGAAGGCAATCAGAATGACAGGGATAAGGGCCGTAAATACACTAATCCCAAAACCAGGCATTTCTTTTTCTGTAAACTGCTTAGGATTAAAAAGTCCTTTTGGAATTTTAACTTCCAACTCTTCTTTTTTAAACGTCTTTGTATATAATGGTCCACTGATAATGATTGCTGGAATACCGATAAGAATTCCATATAATAATGTTTTACCTATATTGGCATTGTAAACACCGGCAACGGCTGTTGGTCCAGGGTGTGGCGGAACAAATCCATGCATGGTGATCAAAGCCGCAATAACGGGCATCCCAATATAAAGAATTGGTACACCTGCTGTTGCTGCGATTGTGAAGACTAACGGAATTAACACAACCACACCCGTTTCAAAGAATAGCGCAATCCCAACAATGAAGGCTGTTAGAACAGCCGCAAGCTGTACTCGTTTTTTTCCAAATGCGTTAACCAATGTGGTGGAGATTCGTTGTGCACCACCAGAATCGGCCATTAGTTTACCAAGCATACCCCCAAAACCAATAACCAGTACGAGATTGCCAAGGGTTCCGCCCAAACCGGATGTGACGGATGTTATCGCTTCGATTGGAGTCATTCCTTCCATAACCCCTACCAGTAATCCAACAATAACCAATGATATGAAGGCGTTTACCTTGAAGACGACCATTAATAATAGCAATAGGGCAACCCCTATACAAATATAGACGATTGGCATGTTTCTCCCTCTTTCCCCTTTGAAAGTGTGGAATGCCAGAACGGCATTCCAATCGATCAGTTAAATTTACTTCGTGCTTAAAATCTCTACCACTGCTTTTAAATCACTTTGTGTTCCAACATTGCCTGGAAAAATAACATAGGACATGCCTGGATACTTACTTTCATCCCCAGTTCTCCAGACAGGAATTCCCGGTCTAATTTGTCCAGCAACGGTTGCTCTTCTTACCCTTAGTCCTTTTGTCCCTACATCGCTGGAGGTAATTCCACCTTTTGCGACAAGGAAATTCGGTTTCACCTGTAATCTCGTTACAATGCTTGTTACCGCATCCGAAATCGTCACAGACATTTTTAACTCTTCTTCTTTTTTATTCTCGCCAAGATCAAGCCGTTGTCTACTTGTATAAACGGCAACGGTTTTACCGGATCGGATCAGTGCTTCGGTGGTTTCTACCACGCGGTCGCATTCCGCTTTGAATTGCTCTGGTTGTAAAACTAAATGACTATTAAACTCGATAAATTCAATGGTGGTTAATTCTTTTAATTTTTCTAGCTGTTCCGTCGTCTTCTTCACATGGGAACCGATAATAACTAATCCGCCATTCCCTGTTTCTTCTATTATTAATTCTTCTCTCGTTAGCAGAGCTTTATCGCTGACTCCGCCTATGACCTTTGGAAGAGCGGCTGCACTTCTAAAAAGGAAGTTCTTTCCGGCATTGATTGCTTGTACTAAGGCAGCCGTGAATACTTTAACATCGACTTCGTCGACTGCATTCACTACAACTTTATTAAAATCGTTTACCTGAAGAAGCTGTTCCGTGATGGCGTCAATCTCCATGGCCCGTAATTGTTCGAGTGAGATATATACTGTATTTTTAGCAAGAAATAAACCGTTCGACTTTTCTTCTATCCATTCTCCTAAATGAGAACTGGAATAGCCAAATGTCCGGTCTTTTGCAAATTCGGTTTCGCCTGCAGGTACAAGCTCTTGACCATTTTGAACATAGTGGATGTTGTTAATGGTCAATCGACCGCCTTCTTTGAAAAATGGCAGGATGACCTCACCATCTATTTTCAAATCAGAACCTGATTCGAGTGTATCCTTTAAAACGGTCGTTTCTAGTGGATAATGTCCTCTAAGTGTGGAATCTCCACGGCTAATAATGAGGAATTCTCGATTTAATTTAGAAGCTACGGTTAAAATGTTAGCGGCGATCTCACGATGAGCCTTTTCGGTTTCTTCCGCTGTAAAGCCTCGGGAATTTGTCAAAATGAAAAACATGGACTGCTCTTCGTTAAAGCCCTGCTCAATACTTTCTTCAGACCAATCCGTGAAAACGGAGATATCATGGACGGTTTGGACACCTGTTGGATCATCATCGAGGACGATGATTTTTTTGTTTAGGCTTTTTAGTGCTTCGGTAGCTAATTGATTGACTGCCTGACGGTCCACCTCAGGGACGGTTTCTAGGTACGCTGCGGATATTCTGTTCGTTTCAGTCATCATTTACGCCTTCTTTACTTCAACATTGGCAAGCTTTTCATAATAACGGACAATGCTGCCATGATCGTCTTTTATTTTTCCATCGACCTTTAATGCATGAAAAATTTCTAGCAATTGACTTGATAATGGAAGTGGAACGCCAATTTCATGGGCAGTGTCCATTACATTCGTAATATCTTTCATGTTGATGGCAATACTGCCGCCAGCTACGAAGTTTCTGTCTAAAATCAATGGTACCTTGGCATCCAGAACAGCACTTCCAGCAAGTCCGCCGCGGATTGCTTGGTACATTTTTTCAATATCAATACCTGCTTTCGCTGCTAGAACAAGTGCCTCGGACATCGCTGCTATGTTAAGGTTTACAATAATTTGATTGGCAAGCTTTGCGGTCACGCCACAGCCATGATCACCAACTAAGATCACGTCTTTCCCCATCCCGTAGAGGACCGGCAGAACGCTTTCAAAAACATCTTCTTTCCCACCAACCATAATGGCTAATGTACCATCAATTGCTTTTGGTTCGCCGCCGCTGACTGGCGCATCTAGCATGCCAACGCCTTTTTCCGCTGCCGCTGCTGCTAGTTCCCGTGAGACTTCAGGTGTAATTGAACTCATATCGATAATGACCGAACCTGCTTTGGCCCCTGCCAAGATTCCATTTTCACTTAAAACAACTTCTTCAACATGTTTTGAGGCAGGTAACATTGTGATAATGACATCACTGTTTTCTGCTACTTCTTTCGCAGAATGAGCCGCCACTGCTCCAGCTTCAACCACCTGATGGACGGCTTCTTGATTTAGATCATTCACCGTAAGTGAAAATCCCGCTTTGATTAGGTTTAATGCCATTGGTTTCCCCATAATTCCTAGACCTATAAAACCGACTCTTTGTGTCATGATAAATTCCTCCTCATTCTATTTGAAATCTTATAAGTTAAGCGATCCATTCATCTGCAATCGCTTTCAGATGTCGTTTACAAAAATTATTGTACACGAATTTTTAATTTTTGTATACAAATAATTATTTTTCGTATACAAAAATTAGTGAAACTGATGTCTATTGTATTTTTTTGACAAGAATTTTGGTAAAATAAATGTAGGTTTGAAGAGATATAGAGGTGAACAGTGTGTTAGAAAGTAATCGTTCTCGTCCTGCTTCCCACCAATCCTATGAGATCCTTCGTGATAGGATCTTAAATGGAGAACTTCCTGGTGGTACCAAAATTGTCGAGGAAAAAATTGCTGCCGAATTAGGTGTCAGTAGAACACCCATCCGGGAATCGATTCGAAAGTTGGAGCATGAAGGGCTTATTGAGAATAAAAAAGTAGTGAAGCCGTCCGAAAAGGATTTGCGAAATATGTTTCAAGTACGAATGCTCCTTGAGGGCTATTCCGCTCAGTGTGCAGCGTCCTATTTAAAAGAAAATGAGCTTCAATCATTACATCAATGTGTGGAGATAGGGAAGACAGGAACAGTCGAGGAAATTATGGAAGCAAATGAGCGGTTTCATGAAATTATTGTCGAAGCCAGTAATAACCCGGTCATGATTGATATTATTGATCGGATGTCATCCATCATTTACCTTTTCCGTAAAACAGTCGTATTCTACAACCGCCCCCATTTAATCGACGAACACGAGCAAATATACCAAGCCATTAAAGCAAGAAATGGAGAAAAAGCAGAAATGCTAATGAAAACCCATCTACAAGCGGATTTGGAATTTTGCTTGCATCTGTTAAGGTGATAAGGAAACAAGTGACACGATGCGCCTCGAAATTTGTCGAGTTAGATCACTCAATTATTAATCAAAAAGGCAGAACCCCTTACTAAATATAAGGGTTTCTGCCTTTTTTATGAGAACTGCCCCTGAGGTGTTCAAGTGTTTCCACTCTCATAAATTTCAAAAAGTTTCACTTTTTGAATGGGCTATTTTTCGATAGTCTACTGGAGTATAATTGGTTTCTTTCTTAAAAAGCTTCGTAAAATAGGAGTAATTTTCATAGCCTACTTTATCAGAAATTAAATGAACAGGAAGATCTGTATTCATCAGTAAGTCTTTTGCGATGTCGACTCTCTTTTTAATAATATAATTGACCAGTGATATTCCCGTTTCCTTTTTAAATATTCTAGCAATATAATCTGGGCTAAGATAGACCGTTTTAGCTAAGTTCGTTCTCGTGATATTTTCTTGATAATTTTGATCAATATATTCACAAATAGTCTTTACAACCGATTTCTGTGAGTTAGTAAATGCCATATAGTCTAGAGAAACATCTACTAAATAGGAAAAATAAATCATTAAATCGTCTATAGATCTTGAAGATTGTTCTAGTAAAAGATCACCAATCTTCCCTTGGAATAACTTATTCGCAAGAATTTCTTTTTTCTTTAAATGAGTATAGATTAACTGAGTAATATCTAATCTAAAACTACACATCACATTATGATTTAACGCATTTTTATCTAATAAGTTTGTAAGGTATTGGTAGCACTTATTAATGAAACTTAATCTATTGCCGGTTTGGAGATATTGTTCCAACAATTGCAGATTGGGCTCAGCATATTTTGTATCGCTTATTTGGTGAGTTTCTAAACAAAATGTTTTGTTTCTATAATCGAATGTTTCATCTTGGACAACTTTAAGCTTCTTCACAATGGATTGAATGTTGTCTAAAGCACCTGACAAACCTATATTGCATTGGGCATCACAATGTAATTGATTGTTAATGGCTGCAATTGTTTGCTGAAAAGAAGAAATTAACTCCCTTGCAGATGGTTCAATCGTACAATCTATTAATTTAAAAATAGCGAGATACTCGTCTTTATTTTTACTAAGTTGCAGGAAAGCATCTAAACGAATAGGGCTGTCTTTGAAGGATTCAATTATAATAGATTTCAACCTTTTTTCAAGATTATTTTCTTGATCAAATATAAAAATTATTTCCTTATTCTCAACTAATTTATATGGAAATAAGTCGAGTATTAGTGGTAAGAAACAATCATCCATAGAATATTCTAAATTATGGATTCTCAGTTGTTCTTGTATTTCTTCGCTAGATAAAGAGTGATTTTCTTTTAAATAGGTGAACCAAAAATGGTCTACTAGTTTTTCTTTATTTTGTTGCCAGTAATGTCCGACTTTCATCGCATCTTCATTTATTTGACTCACATTTACTTTTTTTATCGCTTTTTTTATGATTAATTCTAGTTTATCAAATTCAATTGGTTTTAAATAATATTCAAAGCTTTGAAGTTCTATCGCTTTTTGTGCGTAGTTAAAGTCCGCAAAATTAGTTAAAAAGATAGCTTGAACATTAAATCCCTCTGATCGTATCCATGATAATAATTCAAGACCGCTGCCTTGTGGCATTTCTATATCGCTAATGAGAATATGGATTGTATTGTGATCAAATATTTTCTTTGCTTGACGAATATTGTTTGCGGTGTAAATTTGTTCGATGCCTAAGGAGGCCCAATCCATTTTTTGTTCTAAAGCAGAGACGACAAAGCGATCATCGTCAACAATCAACACATTCATACTGTTCACTCCTCGTACATAAGGTAAGGGATCATTAACATAATTCTGGCACCGCCATCAGGATCGTTAGAAAAGTTTATCAAAAACTCTCCCCCATACAATAGTCGAAGCCTTTGGACTACATTGTTGATCCCGATATGATTTCCCTTTCTATTCGTTAAAGGAATATTGTTCTGAAGCTTATCTAGTATATCAGGAGGGAATCCTGGGCCCGTATCCTTTATCGTGATTTTAATGAATTTATTGTTATTCATATTAACATGATAAATACTTATGAAGATGCTCATTTCATCATCTAAAGAAACGGAATATCTAACCGTATTTTCAATGAATGTTTGGATGACTAATGGCGGAATTTTCGCTTGGTCTATATCAGGTTCGATAAATCTTTCAAAAAGAAAAGCGGGTCCATGCACTAATTTTTGAATAGCCAAATAATCATTTATATGCTCTAATTCCTTCTCTAGCTTGACAAAGTCTTGGTTTGTTTGAAATAAATATCTGAAATATTTAGCTGTGGATGATGACATTTCTATAATTTCGTTATACATCTTCATTTGAGCCATACTATATATGGTTGTTAAACAATTGAGATAAAAATGGGGTTTTATCTGTAATTTCATAAAATCCATTTGTATTTTATTCTTTTCAATTTCTTGCTCATAAATATTTACTTTTAGTTTTTTTATTTCACTGATCAGGCCTCTGAATTGGACATTTGCTTCTTCAAGCTCTTTAATACTACTGGTTTCAAAATCAATGATCCCATTATTGTTATTTATATCAGCAAGATTTTTAGAAAAAGCATGAACGGGGGATATGACCTTTTTCTTTATATAGAGCAGCATAAGGAACAAAATCAAACTAATAAAAATGGTTGCTGTTATAATAGTTAATTGAGCTAAAATGACTTTTTCAAAAGCACCAAAATGATCAACGGTTACATGTAGGGAAAAGGGGAGTGATGTGTCTTCCTCATCAAAAAACAGGTGACTATTGAAAAGTGTACCGGGTTCCTCTTTTTCCAATAAATGAACCGGATTTGAGTTAGAAAGAAAAACATATTTATCCTGTTCCATAATAATCGAGCCGTTCTTGCCTAATTTGATGTCTTGTAAAGGCGAAAGGATATCATCTACTGAAACCAAACAAATAAATACTCTATTTTGGTATTCGATTAAATGATATAAATAGAATTTTTTATTCAGCTTAAGAGATTGCCAGGTTTTTATGTTCTCATAATTATTTAACGTTTTCGTTTCTGACATTAAAGTTTTTTTCATTTTAAGGTAATCAGAATAGTTGATTTTAATGGGAGAACTATTAAAAAAGAGGTTCTCTTTTTTTAATGCTAAGAAGAACTGATATTCTTTTCCGGTAGAGTATTGAAAATCGTTTACTCTCGTTCTGAAATTGCTAAGGCTAGTGGAGAATTCATCTACACCTTGAGCATCTTCGATATCTCCAATTAATGGTTCATTCTTAACAGTCCAAATCATAAAATGATCGATTGCATTAAGCCTTTTTTGTGTGTCCCTTAAATAAAGGTTAAAAGTATTTTCAATGTAATCAATGCTTTGTTGTCTAGTAATAGAGATTGTTATGACACTAACAACGCAATTGATTAGGAAAATACAAATTAAAATGATAATAAGCATTTTCGAATAATAATTAATGGAATAGGATGGATTTTTTCCAAAGGGTAACCGCAACTTTTTTCAACTCCTGTACTATCCTCATTATATATAGTATAAACTTGCAGTTTCTAGCAAAAAAACGTCAAGAAAGCGATTGAATAGCTGTAAAAGGACTGAATAGTGCTATTTTGTTAAATTTACTTAAGAGAATGTCTCCATTTGCACTAAATAGTATTACGAATGGTCGGTTTATTTCTATTTATTGTGAATGCGCTTTCTTATAATAGGTATATCAAATAAAGGAGGGAATCATGTGAAAAGTACACTTGCTTCGCAACGATTTACGAATGCCGCCGTCCTATCGAACGAAAGCAAAACATCTAAATGGATGAGACAGTTTAAGAAAAGCGGCCCTTTATATGTTTTACTATTACCTTCCATTATATTATTAATCTGTTTTACTTACATTCCTATGTACGGATTAGTAATGGCCTTTAAAGATTATTCACCAGCATTAGGGATATGGGGAAGCCCCTGGGTAGGATTCAAGCATTTTATTCAATATTTTCATTCCTATCAATTTGATCTGACGTTAAAAAATACATTGTATATCAGTTTATACAGTATTTTGGTAGGGTTTCCATTACCGATTGCGTTAGCCATACTTTGTAATCAAATTCGTATCGGACTGTTTAAAAAGGTATTTCAAGTCACAACCTATTTACCGCATTTCATTTCTACAATGGTTATGTGTGGAATGATCTTGATTTTCTTGTCACCAAGCAATGGATTGATAGCTAATTTGTTAGGATTAATTGGAATCGAAATGCCCAACCTATTATCAAATCCATCATTTTTTAGCAGTATCTATGTATGGAGCGATGTTTGGCAGCATTTAGGCTGGGATAGTATTATTTTCTTAGCAGCTCTATCATCCATTGATCCTACCTATTATGAGGCTGCTACCATGGATGGTGCGAGCAAAATGCAAAAAATCCGTCATATTGATTTACCCTTACTTTTACCTACCGCAATGATTTTATTGATCTTACGAGCAGGCAGTCTTTTGAGTGTCGGATTTGAAAAAGTCTTTTTATTACAAAATCAATTAAACTTACCTGGAAGTGAAATCATATCTACATATGTTTATAAAATAGGGATACAGAATTTCCAATACAGCTTATCAACTGCCATTGGGTTATTCAATACTGTAGTCAATATCATTATCTTACTATTAGTGAATTATATGTCTAAGAAACTTACGAAAACAAGCTTGCTTTAGAAGGGAGGTAAGGCAATGGAACTATTAATAAACAAAAAGTTTTTTAATAAAATGAGAGCTCAAAAGAGTTGGAAAGATCGAATTTTTGATTTTGCCGTGTATGGATTCGCGGTACTAATGATCTTGATGATTATTTATCCACTTTGGTTTATTATTATCGCCTCATTTAGTAATCCTGCCGATGTTTTAAATGGAAAGGTCTGGTTTTGGCCCGAAGAGTGGAAATTAGATGGATATATGGAATTATTTAAACAAGATATCGTTTGGAAAGGATATCTAAATACCATCATCTATACCGTTGTCGGAACATTTATTGCTTTAGTTGTAAACATTCCAGCAGGTTATGCATTATCAAGGCAAGAATTGTTTGGAAGAAAGTGGATATCGTTGTTCATTATTATTCCGATGTTCATCGGCGGTGGGTTAGTTCCAACTTATTTAGTCGTGAAAGCTTTTGGATTATTAGATACCTTCTGGGTGATGGTGTTACCGTTTGCCGTCTCATCTTTCAACATTATTATCGCAAGAACATTCTTTAAACAGAGTATTCCTGAGACTCTTTGGGAAGCAGCGCAGATTGATGGCTGCGGGACCTTTAGATATTTTCTCACGATGGTGCTGCCATTATCAAAGGCAATTCTAGCCGTTATCGGTCTTTGGACAGCAGTCGGGATATGGAACTCTTGGTTTAATGCCTTAATTTATATTACAAATGAAGATTTGCAACCGCTTCAATTGATACTTCGAAGAATTTTGATATCGAATCAGTCCCTTCTGGGAACTGCTTCAGGAGATTTAGCTTCGGAATTACGAAGATTATCTGAGATGATGAAGTATGCAGCAATTGTCGTCTCCACTGTTCCTATCATGTGCTTGTATCCATTTTTACAAAAGTATTTTAATCAAGGTGTTATGGTTGGTTCAATTAAAGAATAATCTATTGGGGGAAAAAATGATGCTTAAGAGAAAATTAGGAATCGTAATGAATTTAACGTTGGCGGCTAGTTTAATAGTTGGCTGTAGTAATACTTCATCTAGTTCCAGTTCGAAATCTAATGATGATGGAACGTATAAAATTGCGACCGTCCGTTGGTCTGACTGGGGAGACGACTTTTTAAAAGGGTTTGTTGCAGAAACTGAAAAAAAAGCAGGAATTTCAGTTGATTGGGATACATATTTGAATTCTGAATGGCCAGACAAAAAATCAGTACTATTAGCTGGTGGAGATTTACCGGATGCATTTTGGGGGTCTATTACGCTAACGGACGCAGATATAGCTAAGAACCAAAGCATGTTTATTCCACTAGAAGATTTGATTGAAAAAAACATGCCGAATTTAAAAGCAGCATTTGAAGCGGACCCTACATTGCGTGCTATGGCTACATCTCCTGATGGACACATTTATAGTTTGCCGAAGAAACTTCCTTTAAGACCAATTGCAGGAAATTCCTTGTACATCAATAAAAAATGGCTGGATAATTTGGGTCTGTCCATGCCTGAAACGTATGAAGAGTTTTATAACGTTTTAAAAGCATTCAAGGAAAAAGATGCAAATGGAAACGGGGACCCAACTGATGAAATTGCTTATCAGGGTGATGTTCTGGGGTTCATTTTACCATTTGGTTTACCTAAAGGCAGTTATTCCACTTCTATGACTGTAAAAGATGGAAAGCCAGTCTTTATGCCAACTGAAGAAGCTTTTAAAGAAGGCATTGAATGGATGCATAAAGCGTATGCAGAAGGACTAATTGATAAAGAGTTATTTACACAAGATACCTCTATGGCTGAAGCAAAACGGAAAGATGAAAAAGGTTCTTTGGTGGGAGTTTCCTCTGGTTGGACACCTGACGCTACATTTGGACCAAATGCAAGTGAGTATGTTCAATTACCTGCACTAGAAGGTCCAGATGGACAACGTTATGTCATGACGGATGCACCAATCTATTCTAGAGATGAGTTTATGATCACAACGAAAGCAAAGAATCCTGCTAAATTATTAAAATGGGCAGATCAATTCTACACAGAAGATGCAAGTATTCAAACGTTCTACGGTTCGTTCGGTGTTGGGGTTGAAAAGAATGATGACGGAACATATAAAGTCTTAGATGCTCCGAAAGGTGAGTCTGCAGATATATTTGCTTGGGTTAACTCATTCCGTGATTTTGGTCCTAAATTTATCGGGGAAGACTTTAACAAAAAGGTAACCTTACCAACTAATGGCGGAGATGGATTGAAGCTTGAATTAGATAAACAAATTAATAAGTATGTAAGAGATCAATTTCCAAATGTTTCTTATACAGCAGAAGAGATGAACCAATTAAGTGCATTAAATACAGACCTTACATCTTATGTGAATTCTATGCAATCTAAATGGGTTGTTGAGGGTGGAGCTACTAAAGAGTGGGATTCATATATTTCCCAATTAAAACAAATGGGCTTAGATGAATATGTGAAAATTCAGAAGCAAGCATTTGATAGATATCAAAAAAATCTTAAATAAAAGATAAATTAACCAAATAAACCTTTTTTAAGCTCTTGATCGAAATGACAGCCGGTTCACGTGATAATCGCGCGGCCGGCTGTTGTGTATGTAAAGAAGAGAGTGAACATTGGGCGGTTAATAACGGTTTATCTAGAAAGGGGCGGCAAAAAAATGAGTCAATTATTTCAGTTGAATAGTCCATTGATTAAATTCTTATCAAGAGCAGTTGATATTGTCATATTAAACTTTTTATTCATACTCTTTTGTATTCCGATCCTAACCATTGGCACTTCCATTACTGCCTTATATTCTGTAACTATTAAAATGGCAAGCAATGAAGAGAGTTATCTATGTAAGAGCTTTATCCTATCTTTTAAAAAGAATTTTACCCAAAGTACTATTGTTTGGTTCATAATGTTGGCCTCAGGTTTTATCCTTCTAGCAGATTTCTATTTTTTAGGAAATCTTAATGGAGTGCTTAGGATATTTTTCACAAGTGTGTTAATCCTTTTTGGATTTGTTTATCTTTGCATCCTGCTTTTTATTTTTCCTTATATGGCCAGATTTGAAAACACGATTAAACAGTCATTATTAAATTCATTATTAATAGGAATTTCCAATTTTCCAAGTCTGCTGCTAGTGATCGTTTTGACCTTTGTTCCAGTTATTTTTGTGTTTTCTTCCGTTATAGGATTCCTATCCGTGCTGTATATTGGAACGTTCGGAGGATTTGCCTTATTAGCCTTTGTAAATTCCTATATGTTTAGAAAAGTGTTTTCAAAATATGATGGTAGGAATGTAGAGGAAAAAAGTCTGTTAAACGAAGGAGTGAACATATGATTCGCAATAAAGTAGTTACTGTTGGGGTCATTGGTCTTGGCGGGATGTCAAATTTTTATCTTAGAAACATTTCTAAAATAGATTCGATTCAAGTTGGTGCGATTTGTGATAGTAATCAAGATATTTTAAACAAAATCGGTGAGGAAGAAGGCATTAGTCAGGATAAACGCTTCAATAATATTGAAGAGATCATTGTCTCTCCTGATGTTGATGCGATAATCTCTGTTGTTCCCAATAACTTGCACGCTAAAATCTTGGAGTTATGCATTTTACATCAAAAACCAATATTAGCTGAAAAACCATTTACATTGAATTTTGAGGAAGCAGAGAATCTGAATCTTTTATATAAGAAAAATCCAATTCCTTGCATGATAGGATTTATTCATCGTTATACACCATCTTTTCAATACGCAAAAAAGTTATTAGAAGAAAATACAATAGGTCAAATACGTCATATTGATGTACGATACCAACAATCGTTTGGAGCGCCTTTATTCAATGTTCCGTATTTATGGCGTTTTAATAAAGCAGTTACTGGTACAGGAGCATTAGGCGACTTGGGAGCTCACATGATTGATAGTGCTCGGTTTTTTGTAGGAGAATTCCATTCAGTCTCAGCATTGATGAAAACCTTTGTTGACAGACGGTTAGACCCTATTACTGGAGAAGAGAGACAGGTTGACGTGGATGATTTTACAAGTTTCCAAGCCATTCTTGGAAATGGCGTAGTAGGGAATTTTGTCACTACAAGAAATGCAATTGGATCATCGAATCAGCTTGAAGTTACATTATTCGGGGATTGCGGAACGATCCATATGAATATTGAGCGTCCAAATGAAATTGATATTTATGTTAAGGGTAAATCAGAAGAGAAACCTGTTTTGAAGACAGAAACAGTACCAGAGAAATATAATAAGACCATTTTAAGTGACTTTGCTGAACTAATCTTAAATAACAAAGGTCAGAATATGCCTACCTTTGACGATGGATACAAGAACCAAAAAGTAATTGATCGGATCATCATTTCTGCAGAAAAAGGGCACGTTGTGAATGTTGATTGATTCGATTGGAGCAAGGTGTAGTTTTCTATTCAAAACGTAGCTTACTAGAGTACTTAAATTGTTAATGAAAATGGAGGAAGAAAAGATGATAAAGGTAACAGTATGGAATGAAAATCGCCATGAGCAAAAAAATCCAGTTGTAAGCGAAATTTATCCGAGTGGCATTCATGGCGCGATTGCCGGATTCTTAACAGAAGCTGGATTTCAAGCAGGAACAGCTACATTAGATGAGCCAGAGCACGGTTTAACAGTTGACGTATTAAATAACACAGACGTACTCATTTGGTGGGGACATCTTGCACATGGTGAAGTAAGTGACGAAGTAGTATCGAAAGTTCGGCAGCGCGTATTGGATGGAATGGGACTGATTGTACTTCATTCTGGTCACTTCTCCAAAATCTTCAAAACATTAATGGGGACAAGCTGTGACTTGAAATGGCGTGAAGCGGATGAGAAAGAACGTCTGTGGGTTGTAGCTCCAAGCCATCCGATCGTCGAAGGAATTGGGGAGTTTATTGAACTTGAAAAAGAAGAAATGTATGGTGAGCATTTTGATATCCCGGCACCAGAGGAACTTATTTTTACAAGCTGGTTTGAAGGCGGCGAAGTATTTCGAAGCGGCTGCACCTATACAAGGGGCAACGGCAAGGTATTTTATTTCAGACCGGGACATGAAACCTATCCAACGTATTATAACAAAGACATTCAACGTGTGATTGTGAATGCAGTGAAATGGGCTCAGCCTGTAGAGCGTAATCGCCCTGTCTACGGAAATGCACAGCCATTAGAAAAAATTGCAGTGAAAGTAAACTAATTTAGGGTTTTGGAAAATATGTAATAAGAGTCAGAAAATATGTAATAAGAGTCAGAAAATATGTAATAAGAGTCAGAAAATATGTAATAAGAGCCTGAAAATATGTAGTAAGGCCAATAATTATGTAATAAGAATCCTGAATATAAAAATACCACCCTTTTGCCTGCTTCGGCACGGGGGTGGTATTTTAATTTTGCTTCTCCCTATAGGAACATATTGATAATTAGCACACCAGCAAGTACGACAAGGGATGCAATGGCAGAAACTCTTACTAAATATAAGGGTTTCTGCCTTTTTTTTGATAACTTTTGGTGCCTGACACCACACGAATTTGACTATGGATACGTATAGAAGCAGGTCTACCATCTGTGAAGCCCATATTACTATTAATTTTTGCCTGTTTTCGAAAATAACGTTGTTATTACTCATAGAGGGGCTCGTTAAAAGGATGTTTTGTGTAAAATTACACTTCAATAGCTGAGCATTTATGATTTATAAAACGACTTGTCTCTTTAATGTGCGAATTTTTGAGTTTTATGAGCGAATCTTCGAGTTTTGTGGGCGAATTTTAGGCTTTAATGGGCGAATTTAGTGTTTTTATGAGCGAATTTAGAAGCAATAGCTTATATAGTAAGAAACTGAAACTCATTTTGGTAGATTTCCCTCCTATTTCGTCCTAAATAAAAAACTTACTTGCTAGCTTTCTCTTTTCACCAAGTTTTCACCATTCTCTATTACTATTCATTACATCAGGTAACGAAAGGAGATAAAGAGATGAATACAAAAGTGAAAAAGGGTATTTTCTGGGGTGTGATCATTGCCTCTACGGTACTAGTGATTAACGTACTCCACTTTCTACTAGGAGGGAGCAGTGCTTATGCTAGAGGTCCTCATGGACATGGTCCCGGTGAAATGGGAGGCCGCGGCGGATTTGGCGGGGGCCGTGAGATGATGAATGGCGCTCACCATGACGGAGGATTCCCTTGGCTCTTCCTAATTATTGGACTAGCTGCTCTAGTACTATTCGTAAGATGGCTCAGAAAGAAGTCGAAAGCTTCTTCGATGCAACAGTTTATTAACACTTCTGTGGTAGGCTCGCATATCCCGGTAACTAACCAGAATGCTAGCGTTTTAGATCAATGGGAAAAAAATTTAGTAACTAAAAAGGAGAATGAATAGCATGGGTATTTTTAAAAGATTAAAAACAATTACAATGGCGGAAATTAACGGGCTTTTAGACGGTATCGAAGATCCGATTGCGATGTTAAATGAGTATTCTAGGGAAATGGAACAGGAAATTGTCAAAGGTCAGAAATCCCTAGCTAGGCAAATTTTTGTAGAGAAAAAACAAGCGGCACTCATTTCGGAAACGAAAGCATTAGTGGACAAGCGTACTCGTCAGGCCAAACTGGCGATTGAACAAGGGGACGAGGCCATGGCCAAATTGGCTGTGCAAGAAAAACTCAACCATGATCGCCAGCTACAACTATATGAGGAGCAATACGAGTCGATTAAGGGACAAACCCAAATCCTTATCGAAAAATTGGACGAGCTGAAGGAAACGTACAACCAAATGCAGCAAAAGAAAATCTTGTTAGCTTCACGTGCGAATGTGGCTCAGTCGATGAAGCAAATTCAGAAAGCGACGGTTTCCTTCCAAACCGATGATATTGCGAGAGGTGTGGCCCGTGCAGAAGAGCGGATCTTAATGATGGAAGCAGTAGTTCAGGCAGGAACTCAATTTGCGACTCCATTAGCTCAGTTTGAAGCAGCGAACAGTAGCTTTGTGAGTGATGAAGAGCTCAATAAGGAAATTGAAAAGTTAAAGTATGAAAAAGTGGCGGTCTTATAATTCAAGTTTGTGAAGCACCACCGTTTTGGTCTGGTGCTTTCATTCTATTTTGCATAGAGAGGAGGGTTTAGATTGAATATGACAACGCTGATTCTTATTTACCTGGGTGTAGCGTTGGTGGGGAGCGGGCTTCCTATTATCAGGGTTTATTTAGCCCATTTCCATAACTTAGTCCATCTCGTGATCAGTGCTTGCGTGGAAGGTGGTAAAATCCATCTGCATCGAGATGGTTCAGGCCAGACAACCGGGAATCCTACTTCACCCTTTAAAAAAGCGCTCATTTCATATGCAGGCTATACGGGTGCTTCGGTGGCAGCAATTGGATTGTTTTATTTAGTATCGAAAGGCCACTATCATTTGGTTATTTATCTGTATTTAGGGCTTACTGTTCTTGCCTTATTGTTGTGGATTCGCAACGCTTTTGGCGTGATCTGGGGACTTTCCATTGCTGTCCTATTGGCTTTGCCCGTCTATTTCCGCTATGAAACTGTTTTACCTGTGAATGTTAACTTCGAAATGGTGCTCGTTCATATGAGTATATTCCTAGCCTCGATTCTATTTGTTCAATCTATTATTGGTGCGGTTCAGGTGTGTAAACAAGCGTTTATGTCGAGAAGCAACCCGAAGAGAAAGGTGGCGCTGGTTCAAACGAAATTAGTTCCAGCCGTTGTTTTGGGGCTAACTCTTGCCGGACAGACGGCTTGTGTCGGCTACTTTTTAGTACAGAATTTTATCAGTTTTCCGTTTAGTTTTTGAAAAATATATATGCCCGATCAAATCCTCTTCCGAACATGGGAGGGGATTTTTTATTTTTTTATATCTAACTTCCAAACAGTCAATCTGGGGATATTTGTGAAAACGGGTTGTCAGTAAAAAACACAAATGGATAAGTGCAGTGAATTGTCTTACTTCTCGAATCTGGAAATTGTGCCTAAGGAGCCAATTGGAAGAAAAAATTATTCCTGATTCCCTCATAAATGTAAGACCACTTACGAAGTTCTATAAATAGTTGGTTGAAGGGAGAAGATTTCCCTTTTTACGTCTTAGTGAAGGAAGTACAACGGCCTAAATATTCTTATTCATTTAAATAACTGATCAATACCTCCATTAAAATCAACTTTGTGTAACCATAAATAGACATGGGAGAGAAGAAGAATGCCAGAAGAGACCTATCAATCTCGTGAGGAACGAAAACAAGCGGAAAACGCAAGACAGAATCAACAAAGAAATCAGCGAACACCGAAGAAAAAAGGATCATTATTGAAAAAAGTAATCATTGTCTGTCTCGTACTTGGACTTGTTTCAACAGGAGCAGGAGCTATATCGTTCGCTTCAATGATTAAGGATTCGCCTAACTTGGATGCTTCTAAGCTGGTGGATCCACTTTCTACAAAATTCTATGATGAGAACGGAAACTTTATTTATGAGTACGGGAAGGAAAAGCGAACAAAAATTGCGTATGAGCAAGTTCCGAAAGTGCTGGAGCAAGCGTTTATCGCCACGGAAGATTCCCATTTTTATGAGCATCAAGGGATCGATATCAAAAGGACGGCCAAGGCCATTTTTGTAAACTTAACCGGAGATTTCGGATCGCAGGGCGGTAGTACAATTACGCAGCAAGTGATAAAGAATTCCTTTTTGACTCCAGAGAAAACATTAAGTCGAAAAGTGCAAGAATGGGACTTGGCGTATCAGTTGGAAAAGAAATATTCCAAGCACGATATTTTAATGATGTACTTAAACAAAATTTACCTTGGAAACCGCGCTTACGGAGTAGCTGCTGCAGCAAAGAGTTACTATGGTATTGATGCAAATGATTTGAAAAAATTGACGCTCGCGCAGGCAGCCATGTTAGCTGGACTGCCGCAGAGTCCGAATAACTATGATCCGACCAAGCCAGAAAACAAAGAAGCAGCCACGAAGCGTCGTACTATTGTCTTACGTTCGATGCTTAGAGATGGTTATATAACAGAGAAACAATTGCAGGAAGCGTCAAAAGTTCCAGTTACTGAGGGACTTGTACCAAAAAGCACGCAACAAAATATGCCTTACGAAGCGTTTTTAGATGCAGTTGTAAAAGAGGTAAAGGGTAAACTGAAGGATGTAGACATCAGTAAGGATGGATTATCTATCTATACTACCCTAGATCAAAAAGCACAGGATTATGCAGACAAGATGTTGAACACCAATGAAATCATTGCCTATCCAGATGCAGGTTTTCAGGGAGCTTTCGTCTTTTTAGATACCAAAACTGGTGAAGTCAGGGCGATCGGCAGCGGGCGAAACGACTATAAAGCAGAATTTCTAGGTAACAACTTTGCAGTTGATATCAAACGTCAACCAGGCTCAACATTTAAGCCGATTTTTGATTATGGCCCTGCGATTGAAAATTTGAAATGGTCCACTGCACATCTAATCAATGACCAGAATACCTCCTATTCAACCGGCGAGCCGATTTCCAACTGGGACCATCAATATCACGGAATGCTGACGATACGGAATGCACTGAAAAAATCTTATAATATTCCTGCTCTTCTCACGATGCGGGAGGTTGGAATGGATCAGGCAAAGAACTTTGCAGAAAAACTCGGCATTACTTTTAAAGATAACCAAGTATATGAATCCTATTCGATTGGAAGCAATACCGTAAGTCCTCTAGCCATGGCAGGGGCCTACAGTGCTTTTGGAAATAACGGCAACTACAATAAACCGCATTTTGTCCAAAAGGTGGTACTTCCGAATGGCAAAGTAGTGAATTTTACGGGAAAATCCAAACGTGTCATGCAGGATTATACGGCATATATGGTGACGGATATGTTACGCACAGTCGTAAATGATGGGACAGGTACAACAGCGAATGTCCTTAACCTAGATGTTGCAGGGAAGACAGGTACAACCAATTTCAATGCAGAGACTAGAACTAAATTTGGATACCCGACCAACGCGACAAATGATAGCTGGTTTGCAGGATATACCCCGCAATACACAATGGCGGTCTGGACCGGATACGCACAAAACGGTAATGGTAACTATATGGTCGCAAATACGCAGAAAATTTCGCAGTATATGTTTAAAGCCATGATGCAGTCATTTGGAACAGATTCATCGCGTTTTCAGGAGCCAAACAGTGTCTATCGAGTAAATAATGAACTGTATATTAAAGGGGTCAATTCTGCAGAAGTACCACCAAAACCTATTATCAAAAAAGAAAAACAGGTTAGTGAAGATAGTGGGAATGGGAAGAAGCAAAAAGAAGAAGCGAAACAACAAAAAGAGCAACGGAAAAATCATCAAGGGAAAGGGAAAGAAAAAGGAAAAGGGAAAGAGAAGCATTAATCCCGGAGACAGTCGCGGGAATCCCGGTGCCTGTCATGCGCCGGATTTTGTCGAAGATTGATAGATTACTAAGTGTCAGGCACCGTCAGTCAGGATTCTAAGGAAGTTCAAGGCATTAAAAACACCCCTTATCTACACATGTAGGTAAGGGGTGTTTTGTATTATTAGGTCTAGGTTATGAACCTCTATTAGACAATAAAGAGACCCTAACCGGTACATCATACTTTGTGAGTCACTAAAATAATTTTCACTCTTTGTTGGCGCAAGAACTATGTATCTATTAACTTCTTGGGTTTCGCAAACAAATGCTGTAGTTTCGCAAACAAAACCTAAAATTGGGCAATAAACTCTCTCCTATTGAAAGAAACTCTCTATAAAAAAAGAAAAACTTTCTGTTGCATATGTGAATCGAAGGTGCTATTATAAGGAAGTTGCTTTTAACGGCTGTCAAATTCGTTGAAAGTGAGAACAAAAAAATAAAATATTATATTGACATAACAATAGAGATTCGATATAATAATAACTCTGTCGCTTCTGACATGATAGATTGTTCTTTGAAAACTAAACAAACAAAAACGTCAACAAACAATAAAAAAAATCGTGTTTCTTCTATTAATATGAAGAACATGAGCCAACGTAACAAAATGAGCTAATCAACTTTCTTGGAG
>NZ_JBGBPR010000038.1:0-32622 GCF_041106275.1 Neobacillus sp. BF23-41 | reverse complement strand
CTCAGTAGCTCAGTCGGTAGAGCAAAGGACTGAAAATCCTTGTGTCGGCGGTTCGATTCCGTCCTGAGCCACCATTTATATTAAAAAACTTGCCGGGGTAGCTCAATTGGTAGAGCACGACCGAATATGCTTCCTGAATTATCTTCAGCATACTGACCGAGTTGCTGCTTGCATAAACTTCCTGAGGTCAGGATGACGATAACTAGGACAGCGTGCATAAATTAAATAATATACCAAACTTTACGCCGGGGTAGCTCAATTGGTAGAGCAACTGACTTGTAATCAGTAGGTTGGGGGTTCAAGTCCTCTCGCCGGCACCAGAAGTTACACAGAGAATATAATATGTGGAGGGGTAGCGAAGTGGCTAAACGCGGCGGACTGTAAATCCGCTCCCTCCGGGTTCGGCGGTTCGAATCCGTCCCCCTCCACCATGTTTAGGGGCATAGTTTAAAGGTAGAACTAAGGTCTCCAAAACCTTCAGTGTGGGTTCAATTCCTACTGCCCCTGTCAAAAAGGCAAAAAAAATTCCAAGTATATGCTTGGAATTTTTTTTGCCTTTTTTTATTTTGCCTCTTTTGTTGCATGCGGCGGGATTAATTTGTTTGGGCTTCTTATAAAAAAAACATAGTTTAATATTTTGTAAAAAAAAATAAAACTTATTGTTTCGGTTTATAACTTAATGTAATATACTATATATAAATAAGTATAACACATATACAATGAATCTATTGAATATAACATATTTAATGTAGAATAAGGGGGTGGTAATTATTAAATTATCTAAACGTCAGGATGAAATCCTCCAGATTGTTAAACAAAACGGTCCCATTACAGGAAAAGACATTGCTGAGAGACTTTCATTAACTAGAGCTGCACTAAGACCCGATCTTGCCATATTAACGATGTCAGGTAACTTAGATGCAAGGCCACGAGTAGGTTATTTTTTTAATGAAAGCTTTGAAGCAAAGCAACAGGCTAAAAGGTTTATCCACCAAAAGGTATCGGATTATAAAGCCCACCCGATTGTCGTTGAGAAATCAACCTCCGTGTATGATGCGATCGTGCAGCTCTTTTTAGAGGACGTGGGCACACTTTATGCGGTTGATACAAAAGGACATCTAGCCGGGGTTGTTTCCCGTAAGGATTTGCTCAGAGCATCACTAGGAAATCAAAATCTAAATGAATTGCCTGTCAGTGTCATCATGACTAGAATGCCAAATATTATTACAATTAATCCTGAAGAGACTTTGCTTGAAGCAGCCAAAAAGATGATCCATAATCACATTGACTCCTTACCAGTTGTAAAGGAAATAGAGGAGCAAAAAAGTACATATTTGCTGGTAGGAAGAATTACCAAAACCACCATAACGCGGGCCTATTTAGAAATCATGGAAAACAAATCAAACTAAGGAGAGTGGCTGCCATTTTGGTACAGAAAGAAGTTGTGTATGTTGTATCTGACTCAGTAGGAGAAACTGCTGAGTTTGTAGTAAAAGCAGTGGCAACACAATTTAATGGCGGGCAGGTAGAAATTCGCCGTAATTCCTATGTGGATGACTTTGAAGATATTGAAGATATCATTTTACTAGCAAAAAAGGGACGTACGATTATTGCCTATACGATCGTTATTCCATCATTAAAAGAGTATTTAGATCGACGTGCAAAAGAAGAGAGCATTTTTGCTGTAGATTTACTAAGTCCGTTGATGAATGCGTTTGAAACAAGCTTCAATAAACAGCCGAATCATCGACCTGGATTGATGAGAAAATTGGACGAAGAATACTTCAGGAAAATTGAAGCAATTGAATTTGCCGTTAAGTATGATGATGGGCGTGACCCGAGAGGAATCATAAAGGCGGATATTGTTCTAGTCGGAATCTCACGTACATCGAAGACCCCTTTGTCTATGTACTTAGCACATAAACGCTTTAAAGTGGCCAATGTTCCTTTGGTTCCAGAGGTGCCGCCGCCAGATGAATTATTTGAAATACCCCGTAAGAATTGTATTGGATTAATAATATCACCAGATAAATTAAACGAAATTCGCAAGGAACGTCTAAAGGCTTTAGGGTTAGCCTCACAGGCTAACTATGCAAGCTTTGGGCGAATTCTTGAGGAACTTGATCATGCTGAAAAAGTAATGAAACGCTTAGGCTGTCCTGTTATTGATGTATCAAATAAAGCTGTTGAAGAAACAGCTGGCTTAATTTTAGACGTGTTAAAAAAAGAGAGGAGCTACTAATAATGGAAAAATTCGTTTATTTATTTCATGAAGGAAATGGCAATATGAAGGGGTTACTTGGGGGAAAAGGGGCAAACCTAGCGGAAATGACGCGTATTGGTCTTCCGGTTCCGTATGGTTTTACAATCACTACACAGGCTTGCAATGCATTCTATGAAGCTAGCAAAACCATTCCAACCTTTGTTGAAGTCCAGACTTTAGAGGCTCTTACCCGTCTTGAAGAAAAAATGGGCAAAAAGCTTGGCGACCCAAAAAATCCTTTGCTCGTTTCCGTACGTTCTGGTTCTGTTTTCTCCATGCCTGGGATGATGGATACCATCTTGAATCTTGGAATGAATGATGAAACCGTTATCGGAGTAGCAGAATTAACCAATAATCCACGGTTTGCTTATGATTCCTACCGTCGTTTCATACAAATGTTTAGTAATGTTGTACTAGATATCGATACCTACTATTTTGAACAATTATTAGAAGAAATACGCGAGGAAAAAGGCTATTCCTCCGACCCAGAAATGAGTGCTGATGACTGGAAAGAAGTGATTATTGGCTATAAAGGTATAGTTAAAAAGCATAAACGAAAGGATTTCCCGCAAGATCCAAAAGAGCAGCTATTCCTTGCGATTCATGCAGTCTTTAACTCTTGGAATAATCAGCGTGCGATAGTCTACCGTCGCCTTAACAAAATTGCAGACCATTTAGGAACAGCTGTAAATATTCAAAGTATGGTGTTTGGCAACATGGGGAATGATTCAGGCACAGGTGTAGCATTCACAAGAAATCCATCGACTGGTGAGCATGTCCTATACGGTGAATACTTAATCAATGCCCAAGGGGAAGATGTGGTGGCAGGGATTCGTACTCCACAGCCAATCGCTACTTTAAAAGATGAAATGCCAGGAGTATATAAGCAATTCACTGATACTTGCAAGCGCTTGGAACAGCATTACGAAGAAATGCAAGATATCGAATTTACGGTTGAAGGTGGTAAGTTATTTATCCTGCAAACCCGTAATGGAAAAAGAACGGCGCAGGCAGCGATTCGAATCGCCGTGGAAATGGTTGAAGAAGGAATCATTGATAAAAAGACGGCCTTGCTACGTGTTGACCCGGAACAATTAGATCAACTGCTGCATCGCCGGATTGACGACAAATTTGAGAAGAGAGTTTTAGCAAAAGGCTTGCCAGCATCACCAGGTGCAGCGACAGGTCAAGTTGTTTTTGATGCCGATGAAGCAGAGCAATTAAATAATGATGGAAAAAAAGTAATTCTTGTTCGTCCTGAAACCACTCCAGATGATATCCATGGTATCGTTGCATCGCAAGCAATATTGACAAGTCGAGGCGGCATGACAAGCCACGCTGCAGTTGTCGCGCGTGGTATGGGGAAAGCGTGTATTTGCGGATGTGAAGCATTAAAGATAGATATGAAAGCTAAACAATTTACAATTGGTGATACAGTTATTAATTATGGAGATATCATAACGATTGATGGCTCTACGGGTGAAATTATGCTTGGGGAGATTCCAATGATTGACCCAGAACTATCGGATGAGTTTCAAATGTTGCTTGCATGGGCAGACCAAGAGCGTAAATTAGGGGTCCGTGCCAATGCAGATAACCCAGAAGATGCAAAAAAGGCATTTGAATTTGGGGCAGGCGGAATTGGCTTATGCCGTACTGAACATATGTTTATGGATTTAAAACGGATTCCAACCGTGCAAAAAATGATTCTAGCTGAAACTTATAATGAGAGAATGGAAGCTTTGAACCTGTTACTGCCCATGCAGCAAGGGGACTTTGAAGGAATCTTCGAAGCTATGCAAGGATTACCTGTCACTATCCGTTTACTAGATCCACCCTTACATGAATTCTTACCGGATAAAGAGGAACTGTTAGTGGAAGTAACGAAGCTTCAGATTTTAGATCCACAATCACCAGAATTGAAGAAAAAAGAGCAATTGCTGAAAAAGGTCCGCCAATTAGATGAGTTTAACCCTATGCTTGGCCACCGTGGCTGCCGCCTTGGGATGATTTACCCAGAAATTTATGAAATGCAAGCAAAAGCCATTTTCTATGCAGCCGCTAATCTCGCTGACAAAGGCATCGAAGTACAACCAGAAATCATGATTCCTTTGGTCGGTCATGTGAATGAATTAAAGGATATGCGTAAATTGGTGATCGATGCGGCATTACTTGTCCAGGAGGAAACTGGAAAAAGCTTCAAGTACACGATTGGAACCATGATTGAAATTCCGCGTGCTGCTTTAACTGCAGATAAAATTGCCGAGGAAGCTGATTTCTTTTCGTTTGGGACAAATGATTTAACACAAACAACATTTGGTTACAGTCGTGATGATGCGGAAGGCAAGTTCTTGCAAGCTTACATTGAAAATAAAGTGCTTCCGGATAATCCGTTTGCTGTCCTTGATCAAGAAGGCGTAGGTAAGCTTGTTGAAACAGGGGTGAAGCTTGGCCGTGGAACAAAACCGTCATTAAAAACAGGTATTTGCGGTGAGCATGGCGGCGAAAAGAGCTCGATTGATTTCTGCTACAAAACCGGCTTAGACTATGTCAGTTGTTCGCCATACCGTGTACCACTAGCACGTTTGGCTGCAGCTCAAGCAACCATTCGTCATGAACAAAATAAACAAGAAGTATTTACAACAGCATAAAGGAAAAAAGAGGGATGTGTGCAGTATGCACCATCCCTCTTTATAATAATGTAATTGGATAGACGCCTATATTATGCAAATACTATAAAAAAATTATTTTAAAGGAGACTTACAATGGGGGCTATTGAACGCAGCGGTTATCGATTTGTACCAGAATTTAGTGTTATTCAACAAAATGGGGCCATACATGTGTATAATCAAGAGAACTTTATTGAAGAAATTAAATTCCAGTTTTCTGGGAAGTTTCCTGAACTGGATCAAATAGAAGACCTGGTTGATCAATATTGCAACCAGCATCAACTTTAAAACCGAATACTTGTTCGGTTTTTTGTTTTGTGATAGAATGGATATTATAAACCATTTTATAGAAATGGAGGGAAATCCATGAATAAATTAACCACTATATACCCTCAAGCGATAGAACATACAAAATTGAAAGTGTATGAAGATATGAACCATTATTTCGAAACGAAGGAAACACTGCCAACCTTTGAACAATACCTCACTGACAGAAGTCATTATGTTGAGCAAATTTGGACCAATGTTTGGCTGAATAAGTCCACCAATGATGTTCCAAGGAATGAAAAAAAGCAATATTTAACTGATAAAGGCTTCGAGGTACAGGGAATCGACAAGAAACTAATCAACAAGTTATTTAGGGATGAAATGCGAACCTATCATGTTTTTGATACGATGGGGTGGGTTCATGAAACATTTTTAGGTAAAAAAGAAGAGTGGGAGAAACAGTATCAGGAGGCGAAGGTTAATTTTATAAAACGAGAAGAACAAAAACAGCTCGAAGAACAAAAGCAATTGATTAGAAGTGAGATTGAAGATGCCGCTGTTGGAATCTTGGAAGAACAATATGAGCAGCTTTATTTATATGTTCGTTACTTCGTTGCCATACAACTAGTGGCTGACCTACAAAATAATGTAAAGTTTCAATCGGTTGATACCTTTGCATTAGAAGAAAAATTAGTGGATGAAGGTCATTTTAACCCCTCAGCCTATACAACTGTTGCTACCTTTTTTGAAGAATTGACAGGGGATATCCATAAAACTTTGAATTGGGGCAGGAGTTTTTATGAATATCAAACCTATTTTTTCGTTTATGAAAGCTTAATTGCTGACTATTTGACTGAGCTTATTCCGGAAAAAATATTAGAGCAGCTTTCTGAAAAACTTAAGGATGATTTTCATGAAACCTTTCTTGAGAAACTATCGGCGTCCTTCGTAAAGGGCAGCATTGCTCAGATTCTTTATGATGTCGAGGGTTATTTTATTGAGGATATCCAAGCTGAATACCTGTCGGACTTAATACGTTTGGCAGAAATACCTTTTGATGCAAAGGTTCATAAAGAAATTTTTGAAAAAGACTTCCAAGCGCGCGAGCAAAAACAAAAAGAAGCGCAAGAAGAACTCGAGCGGAAAAAAGCAGAAGAAGAGCGGGTGATGAAGGAAATCTTTGCAACGGAATACGACCCTTCGTTACAACGTCAGGTCCGTTATGTCTTGCACATCGGCGAAACCAATACAGGGAAAACCCATCATGCGCTAGAAAGAATGAAAGATGCTTATAGCGGGTTATATTTAGCTCCGCTTCGATTATTAGCACTTGAGGTATTTGATAAATTAAACGCTGAGGGGACGCCGTGTTCCTTAAAAACTGGAGAAGAGGAAAAAATCACCCCAGGTGCAAATCATACTTCCTGCACCGTGGAAATGTTTCACGAAAAAGAGTTTTATGAAATAATCGTCATTGATGAAGCACAAATGATTACCGATAAAGATCGTGGTTTTTCCTGGTATAAGGCTATCACGAAAGCTAATGCAGAGGAAGTACATATCATAGGAAGCAGGAATTCAAAAACCATGCTGCTCCAGCTTTTAGGTAATTCCAATATCGAAGTTCATGAATACAGCCGTGATACTCCTCTTGAGGTTGAAACGAAGGAGTTTCATATTAAACACATTAAAAAAGGCGATGCGCTGATTTGTTTTTCACGAAGGCGTGTTCTTGAAACCGCCTCACGCCTGCAAAATGACGGACATACTGTCAGCATGATCTACGGCAGCATGCCGCCAGAAACAAGAAAAAAGCAAATTCAGCAATTCAACTCTGGAAAAACAAAAGTCATCGTTGCTACAGATGCGATTGGAATGGGCTTAAATCTGCCGATTCGACGGATTGTTTTTTTAGAAAATGATAAGTTTGATGGGACTAGACGACGACTGCTGACATCACAAGAAGTGAAGCAAATTGCTGGACGTGCAGGTCGAAAAGGTATTTACAATATTGGCAAAGTGGCCTTTACTAGTGATATCAGAAAAATGAGAAACTTGCTATTGCAGGAGGATGAGCCTGTTCATACATTTGCAATTGCACCAACCAATTCAGTTTTTGAACGCTTTCAACGGTATTATCACGACTTAGGTACATTTTTTGAATTATGGGGGAAATTTGAAAGTCCAAACGGAACAAAAAAAGCTTCCCTTGCAGAGGAAAAGTCGTTGTATCAAATGGTAGCAGGTACTGAAATTGAAGCACGATTATCCTTAATGGACCTTTATGGATTTTTACATCTGCCTTTTTCAAAAAATGAGCCAGTATTAACGAAGCAATGGGAAGAAAAAATGTATGCCATTATCCATGGGAGAGAACTCCCAGAACCGATTGTAAAGGAACGAAGCTTGGAGGAATTAGAACTCAGTTACAAAGCAATTGGGCTCCATCTTTTATTTTTATATCGATTAGGGGAGCGAACGACAGCAATCTATTGGGAGCGGCTACGAGAAGAGGTCAGCGATAAAGTGCAGGACCGCTTAAAAACGGATATAAATAAATTCGTTAAAAAATGCAAAACCTGCGGAAAGAAGCTGCCATGGGATCATTCGTTTCCGACTTGTGAGGCTTGTTATGCAGCTAAGACTAGAAGATATCGATATGATGAATATTAAGAATAACCCGGTGTTCTAACCTTAGGAACCCGGGTTATTCTTAAATTAAAACCAAATTAATGTAAATATGTTAAAATAAAACTCTGATAATTCGTCCCATGAAAGTGAAGTGAAAAAGAATGCAACTATCATTAACAGTAAGAGGCCCTGGTGTTGAATCGGTTTCTTACCTTATAGCTAAAAATCCGAATAACCTATATGAGCGTGGAGAGAAAGGGTTGACTGTCCGTCTGGTCTACCCGACTTTTTCAAGCGAGGAAGTACAGTTTTTAATCTACGTTAAAACGGATCCAATTGACCTTGTGAAAAACTCACCGGATTCTTTTGATATTACCCATTACATAAATGACCGCGAGTTTGCGGCAAGCAGTATTTTTGTTTCCTCGATTCGTAAAGCGTTGGGTACTGCACTGAATGGGAAACCTGCAGAGGAATATACTTCATGGGTCGAGCATTCCTTTGAAATGGAATTAACCTTTGGGCCGATTGCTACTGATTTGAGCAATAGGGAACTTGAAGCGTTATTTGCTCCAATGGGTTACACCATCAAGATGGAATACGGGGAAAGTTTTATTCGCGAAAAAAGCTCTGCCCGTTTTATTACCCTGTTAGGGAAACAAACGCTCCAGAATGCACTTAAACACATTTCGATTTTAATTCCCGTTATTGATAACTATAAGCATTATTTTATTGACGAAAGAGAATTGGAAAAGTTGGACCGCTACGGGGAAGGATGGTTAGAGGAACATCCACAAAAGGCGCTGATTTTAAAACGTTCGTTACGGTTTCAAAAGGTGATTTCACAGTCAAGATTCTATGAAAAAGAGACGAAAATCGAGAAGAAGCATGAACCTCCGAAAATCCGTTTAAATGACCTTCGTTACGAAGCGATTATTAAATATATTGAGGCCCTGTCAAAAAAAGCCACCATTGTTGACTTTGGTGCTGGTGAAGGGAAGTTATCTGTTCAGCTGGGATTTATTAAAGGGGTGCAAGAGATACTTTCTGTTGAACCATCGAATAAAGCTCGGTTAAAGGCATTGGAACGATTCGACTATGCAAAGGAGAAACGTGGATTTGTAGAACCCAAGTCCTTAGCAGGATCGTTATTTTACTATGATGAACGGTTGAGTAACAAGGATGTCATGGTTTTATGTGAAGTGATTGAACATATTGATGAATACAGGTTAGCAAGGGTATTCGAGACGATTTTTAAAGACTATCGACCAGAAGTGTTGATCGTGACCACGCCTAACCAAGAATACAATGTTGTCTATGATATGAATGAGGAAATGAGACACCATGATCATCGCTTTGAATGGACAAGGGCTCAGCTTCGCCAAAAAGTGGAAGCTTTGACAAAAATCTATCCATACCAAGTAAGTTATCAAGGCATCGGTGAAGAAAACCAACAATTCGGGCATCCTACTCAAATGGTCATTTTCAGAAGGGAGGAGGGATGATGGCGAAAATTAATTTGCCTCATGCGGGTATCGTCCTACTTGTAGGCCCGTCCAATTCGGGTAAAACGACTTTAATAAATCAATTAATTCAAGAACAACAGATTTATGCATCGGAAGTAGTAAGTTCCGATCAGTTCCGTGTTTTAGTTAGCGATGTTGAATTTATTGATTGGAATCGGCGACCTAAATATGAAGCAGATGCTCTTTTTAATGAATACCAACAAATTTCAAAAGAAGCTTTTGAAGCGATGGATTATATCATTGCCAAACGTTGCCATCTCAATAAATTAACCTTTATCGATGCTACTCATTTACGTGATTACGAGCGTGAAAAATACCTGCAAATGGCAAAGAGGTATCATGTTCCGGCCATTGCAATCGTGCTGAATTTGGCAGAAACTGAATTACTAAGACGTGACTTAGTGAGGGATTTCCCAAGAGGTAAAAACCGTATCAAGCAGCAATACCAACATTTCAAGAAGACGCTTCGCTCCATTAAAAAGGAGGGCTTTCGGCGCTTCTACATATTCGGTGAAGAAGAATTGCAAGTCTTAAATGTGAACCGTCTTGGTAATCCATTACTAATTGATGTTGGCAATGGCATTGATTTTATTGGGGACATTCACGGTTGCTTTGAAGAGTTTAGCGAAATTTTGTCAAAGCTTGGTTATATAGAAAATGAAGAGGGTTATTTTATCCATCCAGAAGGGCGGAAAATCCTTTCCCTTGGGGATGTGATGAGTAGGGGACCTCGTTCGATCGAGACGCTGCAATTTTTTCAAAAGCATGTGGCAGCAGGACTTGCCTATATGATTGACAGTAATCATGGTTGGAAAATCGCCCGCTGGCTTGATGGTAAGGATGTAAAGCTTGCTCATGGTGATGAAAATGTAAAGGCTGAATTTGATGAGTATGAAAGTAAATTTGGTAAAGATTTGGCCGATCGTTTAAAGGAACAAATAAGAGACATGTTGTTAGAAGCAAAATCACATTACATTATCCAGAATAATGGAGTCAACGTCGCTGTTGCAGTCCATGCAGGAATCAAGGACCATTATATCGGCAAACAATCGCCGCGCATTTCCGATTTCTGTCGGTACGGAGACTCGGATGGCCTCGACGAAAACGGCAAACCTGTCCGAAAAGATTGGTCAATTGCTCATCAGTCCAGTGAACTTATTCTTTGGGGGCATGATCCTAGAACGCATCCATTATTGGTTAATAACACCCTCAATATTGACCAAGGAATTGTTTTTGGTGGCAACCTAACGGCATATTGTTTTCCGGAAAGGAAATTTGTTTCTGTCAAAGCGAAAGCAGATTATGCAAATGTGTCGGACAATCCATTAAAGGTATTGGAAAGTAAAAGGCTGGCACCGCCCAATATCGCAAAATTTTTAGAAGGATATTCGGTATTAACGGAACTGTATGGGGAGATTGCAATTTATGCGGATAGTACGAAGGCAGCACTGGATGACTTTTCCCATTACGCACTGCCGCTTGAGGAGATTGTCTATCTTCCGCCGACGATGAGCCCGACACCGAAACCATCGAGTTTAGCGGGATACTTAGAGCATCCAATCGATGCATTTGAATACTACCAAGGAAATGGCGTTGACACGATGGTTGTCGAGAAAAAGCATATGGGCAGCCGGGGTATTTTGTTTCTTTTTAAAAATAAAGAAATCGCTAAAGAGTATATCGGCAGGGAAACATTAGGTTCAATATACACGCGAACTGGCCGTGCCTTTTTCAAAAAAGATTTGGAGGAACAAATTTTACATGTATTAAATACTGACTTGAGTGGTTATTTTGAAAAATACAACACTGACTTTGTCCTGATGGACGCTGAGATTCTTCCGTGGAATCTAAAAGCAAAGGAATTAATTATGAATCAATATGCTCATGTTGGTGAGATGGCATTGCTTGATCGGAGTAAATTACAGGAGCAGTTGAAAAAAGCTTTGGATAACGGTAAGGATGTTTCAAGTTGGCTCGAGGAAACGGATGAAAAGATACGCAATGCCCAAGTGTTTAACGAAGTGTATCAAAAGTATTGCTGGGAAACGGAAGGTTTAGCGGGAATTGAAATTGCTCCTTTTCACACACTTGCCCACAGTAATGAAACCTTTTTCGATAAACCGCACACGTGGCATATGGAGAAAAATAAAGAATTTAGCGTCCTTTCGGATTTGTTCATGGAAACGGAGTATCGAATTGTTAACGATGAAGACTCCATGAAATCGGCCATCGAATGGTGGGAAGAAATGACGGAGGATGGACATGAAGGCTTTGTTGTCAAACCGGAGTCTTATGTGGCACGACATAAAGGTAAGCTTCTCCAGCCGGCCATTAAAGTAAGAGGTAGAAAATATTTGCATATCATCTACGGCATCGATTATTTACAACCAGAAAATCTTTCCCGTCTTAAGCAGCGAAATGCAGGTAAGAAACAACGCAATGCCTTAAAGGAATTTGCCTTAGGTGTGGAAGCGGTGAATCGTTTTGTTAGAAAAGATTCACTGGAGCGCTACCATGAATGTGTGTTAGCTATCCTGGCGCTGGAATCGGATCCGATTGACCCGCGACTATAGGTATAGGAAGACGAACTTGTCAGTCGGCAAGTTCGTTTTTCTATGTGTAATAACTTATCAGCTTTCGCCCATATGATAGTAATGAAGGAGTGTGAGAAAATGGCTGTTCATGTTGTTATCGCAGGTGAAAATTTGTGGGCGATATCCACGAGGTATGGGGTTTCAATTCAAACGATTGTAGAGCTAAATGGGTTACCTTCAGCAAGTTCCATCGTCCCGGGTCTTGCACTTTATCTACCGGATATCTTGCCTCCACTCCGCTACTATCAAATTAAAGCAGGCGATCACATCTGGCAGCTGGCTCAACAATTTAGGGTCGAAGCTTCGGTTATTCTCGCTGCAAATCCAGGGATTAATCCCAACATGCTCGTAATCGGCCAAATCATAAATGTTCCCACTCCAATAAGATTATCTCTCGAAACACTTGGGTTTTTAGTGCCATCATCTGAAAGTGCAAACCTTGCCACAATTAATAGTTTAGCTAACCAATTAACCTTTTTAGCGATTGTCGCTTATTCGTTTACAGAGGAAGGCTATGCGTTTAATGTGAGCGAGGATGAAGCCCTGGTTGCAAGAAGTAATCAATTGAAGATCATCCCATTATTGATGGTCCGAAATCTTGCCGGAAATGATTTCAGCGCGGAGTTGGCAGGGCGTGTCCTGGAAAATCCAACCTATCGGGGAAATTTGGTAGCGAGCTTGGTCAACTTAACCAGGCAAAGAGGGTTCGGTGGCGTCAGTATCGATTTTGAATTTATTCCACCGGCTAGACGAAATGATTTTAATTTATTTTTAACAGAATTAAAGCGCAGCTTAGACGGGCTTATTTTACAAGTAAATGTTCACGCCAAAACAGCTGATATTCCAACGAATCGAATCATTGGTGCTTATGATTATGCGTCGATTGGCAATGTGGCTGATATCGTGGCGGTGATGACCATGGATTATGGCTACCCGGGGGGTCCACCCGATCCGATTGCCCCGATTCCGTGGCTGGAGCAAGTGATTCAATACTCGGTGACACAAATTAATTCTCGTAAACTGCAAATCGCCGTGGCGTTATATGGGTATGACAAGGTTGTTGGTACGAATGCAACCCAAGCCTTTTCGGTACTTGCAGCTCAAAATAAAGCGATATCACTGCCTGAGAACATCGAGTTTGATATCACGGCTAGGGCACCTTGGTTTCGCTACTGGCAGGGTAATGAGGAGCATGTGGTATGGTTTGAAGATATTAGGAGTTTTATAGAAAAGTATAGGTTAATTGATATGTATCAATTAGCTGGGACGACTTTTTGGCAAATAAGTTTGCCGGCACCGCAAAATTGGGCATATCTTAGTAAAAATATCAACGTGGTGAAGAGAATCGTATAAAATTACACGGTGGTTGGCAGGAGGTTTTTGCTTTTGTGCAATTTTTTAGATGTTTTGTACGATTTTCAAAGGGTTTTGTACATTTAGACAAAAATTGTAAAATTTGCGGTTGTCCAATAAAAAAATCATCGCTGATATTATTTGTTATTTTCGGACAAACTCTAGGAAAAAGGAAAGGCTGGAACCAAAGCTTGATTAACAGACTTAAATATTACACCCTCATCTTCATTACGGTGCTTGCCGCATCCGTTCCTTCTATAAAAGTAAACGCCATATACGGTTACGAAAATATGACCCAGCAGATTAATCAACTAATTAATAACGAACCGGCATTAAAAGGAGCAATTGCCGGCATAAGCATCCGTACGGCTACGGACGGAAAAATCATCTATGCCCACCAAGGCGACATCCGTTTAAGACCTGCTTCCAATATGAAACTATTAACAGCTGCAGCCGCCCTTACTATCCTCGGAGAAGACCACACCTTCACGACGGAGATCCATACGGATGGCTTAGTGAAAAAGAAAACACTCCATGGGAATCTGTATTTAAAAGGGAAGGGTGACCCAACCCTATTGAAATCTGACTTTGATAAAATGGCTGAGGACATTCAGAAGCGCGGCATCAAAAAGATAAAAGGAAATCTTGTTGGAGACGATTCCTGGTATGATAATGTCCGCTATTCGCTCGACCTGCCTTGGAGCGACGAAACAACCCATTACGGCGCACAGATTTCCGCACTCACCGCCTCACCGACCAGAGACTTTGATGCCGGATCGGTCAAGGTACTCGTGCAGCCCGGAACAAAAAAAGGTAACAAGCCGATCGTGAAAATAACCCCGAAGACAAATTATCTAAAAATAAACAACCACGCGGTAACCGGTCCGGTGGATGGTAAAAAGGATATCACCATCGAACGGGAACACGCGAGGAACATCGTAACAATCGAAGGAACCATCCCAACAAAGGCAAAAACAGAAAAGGAATGGATTGGTGTCTGGGAACCCACTCGATATGTCGTGTCCCTTTTGAACCAATCCTTAACAGAACACGGGATACAGGTGACAGGAAAACTAAAAACAGGATTGGTGCCTGACACCGCAAGAATTTTAACGACACATCAATCGATGCCGTTATCTGGGCTACTGGTTCCGTTTATGAAACTGAGCAATAACGTCCATGCTGAAATATTAATTAAGGAAATGGGTCGAGTCGTGAAAGGGGAAGGAAGCTGGGAAAAGGGACTAAGCGTTTTAAAAAATGAGATTACAAAATACGGGGTTAACCCCAACACATTGGTGCTAAGGGATGGTTCGGGCGTTTCACATGTCGACTTGATTCCAGCCAACCAGCTGACGCAGCTGTTATTTGCCGTCCAAAAGGAAAAGTGGTTTCCTAGTTATCTTCACTCATTACCTGTCGCCGGTGAAAGTGAAAAGATGGTCGGCGGAACTTTAAGAAATCGGATGAAGGATCCTTTGGTTCGAGGAAAAGTTTACGCAAAAACGGGGACCATTTCAACGGTGAGTTCAATATCAGGCTACGTGAAAACAAAAAGTGGACAAACCTTAATTTTTTCAATCCTTTTAAATAACTTAATGGATGATTCAAAGGGAAAAAAGGTGGAGGATCTGCTGATTACTATTTTAGCCAATCAATAACCTATCGACTCAAATAGATAGATGGAACTTAACAATGTGTAAATAATTTCTTGAAAATTCGCAGTATTGATTTTACTATTATTATAATGAATAAATAATAAAAAAGAGCTATACCATGGGAGAGTCAAATGAATATGAATAAAAAACAAGGACAGTTACTTTCTGAACGGTTTGAGGTAGCATACAACCAAGTACACGAAGCATTGAGGGATATCGTCCAAATAAATGATGACAGATTTGTTGTCCTTGTGAAGGTTGGTGCGAAAAAATATCAAATCATTGAGACTTATAAAAAGGATTTAGAGCAATATGCCAGGCTGCGAAATGCAATTGTCCATGAAAAAATGGAGATTGGTTTTTATATTGCTGAGCCCAATGCTAAAGTTGTTTCTCATATTGAAAAAATCGCCAATGTTTTTAGCCGTCCTAATTATGCATTGTCGATTGCTACCAAAAATGTAGTGTACTTTGATTATCGTGACAGTATCTTAAAGGTAACCGCCGCCATTAAAGAACACGGGTATTCAAAGTTTCCAATCTATAAAAACAAAGAATGTGTCGGCTTACTTACAGCAAGTTCGATTGTGAAATGGATGTCACAAAATATGGAGAACAGCTCTGTTAACCTTTCCGATATACATGTGTCAGATATAATGACATATGAGAAGGAACATCCGATAGAAATCGTCCCAAAAGATATTAATATTTTTGAGGTAGAAAATATTTTTGAAAAAGCACATAAGAAGAAGCGGAAAATAGAAGGTGTCATTATCACTGAACATGGGAAAGCGGACGAGTCCCCCCTTGGCATAATCACTGCTTGGGACCTAATTCAAATTGATTACACGGTTGAGTAATCATAAAGTTCTCCTACCGTGGAGAACTTTTATTTTTGGAAAAAAAACAAGCATACCGCTCAGGCATGCTCGTTGTATTCGGCTAATTTTGCTTAAAATTCAAACTCGCTTAATTGGTCCATATGGGAGGCAATCATCGCAATTATGGTGGTTGCTTCTTCTTTACTAAAAATGAAATGGGACTCATCCTTGATTAATTCATCGTCCGTCGTCCAAATCCGGTTAACGCGCTTGAGAACACCGTCTCCAGTAGCTTGCACCAATCCAAATTGATAGGTTACTTCGACTTCGTCTTCATGTTTGAAGGCCGTTACTTCAGGGGTGGACCAATCAACATCAATTTCCTCAAAGATGTCATCGCTGTTGACTTGTTCCGCTTCATAATACTCTTCTTCCTCATCATCTTCCACATAAACTGTTTCGACCTCAACATCATCATCAAAGACCTCGCTGGTCTGAAGATAGACCCCATCATCTGTATAGTGATCATCACCGTTCATGTAATCATGAAGACTGGCGTGAACTTCCTCGATAATGTCTTCAATGTCTGAAAGGATGACCTTCGCCGTATGTCCGCTGTCCACATCGAAGGTATCGATGTAAAATTCTTCGTTTTGCGGATCAAAGAACAGTGAGCAAAAATAATCACGCTCCAGTTCTTCGGTATCAACATCTGCGGTATCGACATAAAACTCAATCCTTGGATGTTTGGCAGCTCTTTCAACTGTCATTTGGCCAACCTGATCGTATTCTTCACAAATAGATTCCAGGTGTTCTTGCAGATCTCCACAAACTCTGTCAAACCATTCTAACGACATCAAACATCCCATCCTTTCAAAGTTAATCGAGGTTATTATTACCAACTTTGAAAAAAATATGTTTTTTCAATTATATTGAAGGAATAACAAATATGAAACTAGAACAGAGTGAATAGCTAGATAATTATTATTTTTCTTTTAGAAAGTTGGAGGTTCCCATGCAAGCCTTAATAAGCGAACTTAACCAAATCTGCAGTAAATTTCCTTATAAAGAAAAAGTCTTGATCGTTGATTCTCATTCAATTGGGGAACAAATCAATGAGGCATTTGTTAAGGAAGGACATCAAGCAATTAATCTTAAGTATAAAACAGTAATCGACCTTGCCCAAACTCTTGTTGACTTGAATTCAGAGCAACCGCAAAATAGCTTAGATCATACGGTTGGAGTTCATTTTACTTACAATCTCCTTAAAGAGTTGAAGAACCAGGATAAGCTCCGATACTTTGCAGGAATGGAAATTACGCCAGCCTTAAGTCATGCCATTTTTACATCTATTCAAACAATACGATTAGCTGGCTATACAAGGGACACTCTGAAAATGAATGCATTTATCAATCCAGACAAAGCGAAGGATTTTTATGAGATCCTTGCTGAATATGAAAATACCTTAATTTCTGAGCAGTTTACCGACAAGGCCGGATTGTTAAATAAGGCAAATGAAACCTCTCAAATTGATGAAAAGGTAGTATTTATTTTACAATCAGGTCTAACCTTATCGCATTTAGAAGACCAATTCCTGAGAAAGATTATCCATGAGACAGTTTATAAGCTGCCGCTTGCACCCGTATTGGGCGTTAATACTCCTGAGCGAACAAGCCTTAGTTCCGTTCATTGGGGACCCCCGACTACACTTAGCTATCTCTATCAACAGGAAGAAGCAAGCGTTGAGCCAAACTTAGATGTCTTTACTGCTAAAACAGAAGAAATGGAAGTTAAACAAATTCTAGAAAAGATCAAAAAGGTAAAAGCTCCGCTAGACGAGAGTGTTGTCTATTATTCAAATGCTGATGCATACATAACCCTGTTTTCCCACCTATCCCAAAAGATGGACCTTCCGATTACCTTTGGCGAAGGCCTGCCGGTTTCATTTAGCCGACCGGGCCGGTTTGTTTCGGGGTTAATTGGCTGGATTCAGTCTAATTATAGTGTCACAGCCTTTCTTGATTTGTTGAATGAGGGTTTGATAGTGATGGGTAAAGGTGTTCCTTTTATAGAGGGTGGATTTGTTGAACTTGATGAAGTAGTGATGTCGAATTCAAAACTGACCAGAGTGCTCAGGAATCTTCATATTGGCTGGTCCCGAGAACGCTATATTAAACTGCTCGGTGATGAATTAGACCGCTTAAGTGATATGGTTCTCGAACATGAAGGAGACCCGTATTATGAGAATCAGGCAAGAGATATGCTTTGGATTTGGGCGTGTTTTCATGAAATCTTTAAGAAACTTCCACCCTTAGAGTCAACCATGAATTATAAAAAATGTTTAACTGGGATCGCTTATCTACTCAAATATAATTGTAAGACAAGTTCAGCACTCGATGAGATGGCAAAATCAACCTTACTTGAAGCCATCAAAACGATTATTCCGTATGCAGATGAATCATTATCAAGTTATGATTTGATTGAAAAGGTGAAGGACCTGCTGTTATCTATTCGTGTTAATCAATCGCGGCCTAAACCAGGTCACCTCCATGTTTCAACTTTTAAGAGTGGAATATACAATAGTCGACCAAATGTATTTTTCGTTGGACTTGATAACAAGAAGTTTCCTGGTAACGTAAGTGAAGATCCACTCTTGCTTGATGCAGAGAGGATTCAATTAGGGAACGGCCTGCGATTACTTCGTGAAAAGGGTCAAGAGAACTTGTATACCCTGTTACAAGTTTTGGCAAATTCAACTGGTCATGTCACGGTCAGTTACTGCCATTTCGATATGAACGAAAACCGTGTCGTTAACCCGGCATTTGTTGTCTTGCAATGCTACCGTTTAATCACAGGCAATATAGATGCCGAATTTAAATCGTTAAAGTCACTGCCGTCATCAATCATCGCGACTGATATTTTTGAAGATAAAGACTACTGGAATGAAAAATTAACAAATGATAGTTCACATCAGCTAAATGAAGGGATTCTAACCCATTTTAATAATGTTAAACAGGGAATCGCCGCCGAAACTGCACGAAATACCGGGAATTTCTCTGAATATGATGGACTAGTTCAAATTGATGACTCGCAATATGACCCACGTCTCAATCAGGAGAAAACGCTGAGTGCGGGCAAGCTCGAAACAATTGCAAAATGTCCTTATTCCTATTTTTTGAGAGAAGTGTTAAAAGTTAGGCCTGTCGATGACTTTTCGTTTGACGCAAACAAATGGATGGATGCGGCTACCCGTGGAAGCATGTTACATAGTATTTTTGAAAACTTTTTTAAAAAATTACAGCAAGATCATGCCAAGCCTTCTTATGAGAAACATTTGGAGCTGATTAAATCGATTGCTCAAAACTTAATGGAACAGCAAAAGGAAGTTCTGCCGCCGCCAAATGAAAGAGTCTATCAACGTGAACGGAGTGACATCTTAGCATGCTGTGAGATTTTTCTAAAAGAAGAAGAGCTTCACAGCGAAAATTACGATCCGCTTCATTTTGAGTATTCCTTTGGGATTGGTGAAAAGGATCCGGCGATTATTACTCTTCCATCAGGTGAAGTAAAAATTTCAGGGATTATTGACCGTGTGGACCAATCCAAGGACGGTAAATATCACATTATCGATTATAAAACGGGGAGCACGTACGGTTATGCGAAAAATGCAGCCTTCAAAGGCGGTCGGCAGCTTCAGCATATGATTTATGCCTTGGCCATCGAACAGCATTTAAACCTTGGCGAGGGTGCAGTCGAGGAGAGCTCCTATTATTTTCCGACCCCAAGAGGATTGGCTCAAAGGTTTACGAGGAAGCAGGACCGTCCACTCAGAACCAATGGTATAGATATTTTGGAAAAACTGATTGATACAGTAAAGCATGGTCATTTTGAAATGACTGATGATGTGAATGATTGCAAATTCTGTGATTATAAGCTTGTTTGCCGCCGCCATTTTTATGATAAAGAAAGCCTTGAAATGAAGCAGTCGAATCAAAAGTTAAAGGGGGTTAGAGCATATGACTAAGGAAATTCTCGATCAAGCGGCCCGGGATAAAATTAAATCACAACTTAAGAGGAATTTTTTAGTTGAAGCTGGTGCTGGTTCTGGTAAAACGACGAGCTTAGTCGATCGGATGGTCAACCTCATTTATACAGGGACAGCAGAAATTCAGGAAATTGTTGCAATCACTTTTACACGAAAGGCCGCTGATGAGTTAAAGGTCCGTTTTCAAGCAAAATTAGAGGAAGCGTGGAAAAAAGAACTGGACCTTGATATCGAGTTTCGTTTAGGTGACGCATTGCAAAATATTGAGCGCTGCTTTTTAGGAACGGTCCATGCCTATTGTGCCAAACTGCTCCGAGAGCGCCCGATTGAAGCAAATTTAGATTTAACCTTTAAAGAGCTTGAAGAGTCCGATGATTTAGATATTTTAGAAGAAGCGTGGCAACTTCATTTACAAAATTTAATCAATGAAGAACCGCATCACTTTGAACTCATTGGAGAATTAGGGATATCCGTTGACAACCTATTTCCCTGGTTAAAGAGGCTAAAGGAATATTCCGATGTGGAATGGGTGACAGAAAGTGTCCCAAAACCAGTATTGCAGCCAGAATACCAATCATTTATGCTCCTAATCAAAGAAGCAAAACGATGCGTTCCTGAGGAGGAACCACCGAAGGGGTATGATAGTTTACAAAAAGCGATTTTAACGGCTGTCCAAAAGGAAAAATTCATCAATCCTTCGAAGGAAAAGGACATCATTAGTATTTTTGAATTATTTGATAAGAACTTAAAGCCAACCTATAATCGCTGGCCAGCCAAAGAAGATGCAAAATTTTATGAAGAGAAAATTACAGCAGTTTTTGAAGAATCCATCAAACCGCTTATACAAGCTTGGAAAGAATATTGTCATCCCATTATTATCAATTTTTTACAAGATGCTGTCCAAACCTACAAGCAATTGAAGAAAGAGAGATCACTACTAAACTTTCAAGATTTAATGATCCATACATCAAAGTTGCTTAAAGGTAATCCAGAAGTTCGCACCTATTTCCAAGCGAAATATCGCTATTTACTCGTCGATGAGTTTCAGGATACCGACCCGATTCAAGCGGAGATCATGTTTTATTTAACGAGTGATGACATTAATGAAAAAATCTGGACAAAATGCAAACCGAAAGAAGGCTCACTCTTCGTTGTTGGTGATCCCAAACAAGCTATTTACCGTTTTCGACGCGCCGATATTGATACATACAATCGTGTCAAACAGTTAATCGAGGAGAATGGTGGAGAAGTGCTCCAGCTGACGACAAATTTTCGGACACTTGACACTGTTACTAAGGAATTAAATAAAGTGTTTGAAAAGCATTTACCTGAAGTGGAATCCGATTACCAAGCCGCCTATCGCCCGTTAATAGCCTTCCATGAGGACCAAGGCGAGGGCTTTACAGGTGTGAAGCGGTTATCTGTTCCTGCCGATTATAAAAAGAAGGAAGAAGTCATATTAATCGATGCTGAAAACATCGCACTGACCATTCAAAATCTCATCGAGCAAGGCCATAATGCCAAGGATTTCATGGTACTGACCAGGTATACCGATGGCGTTGCTTCCTATGCGAAAACGATTGAGGATATGGGGATTCCTGTCAGTATTAGTGGTGAAGTTATTCTTGGTGAAACAAGAGAGTTCCAAGATTTATGGATCCTGTTAAAATCATTCTTGGACCCAACCGATGAAGTTGGTTTCGTTGCTGTGTTACGGGGGATTTTCTTCGGTATCAGTGATCAAGAACTATATCAATGGAAACAAGCAGGTGGAAGATTTTCCATTTACGCCAAGATACCGGCTGAAATTCCGATAGTTCTAAAAGATAAATTTGAAATAACATGGGATAAATTACAGCGATGTCAAAAGCTAATTCGGACGCTGTCGCCAACAGCTGCGATTGAAAAAATCATCGAAGAGGTCGGTTTCTATCCATTACTTTTGAAAAATGGCCGGAATAAACGAACGTATAAAAGTCTGCTTCAAATGCTAGAAGCCCTCCGAAAACAGGAGACGAATGGTAATACAACATATAAACAAGTAATAGAAGCACTGACCGAGCTGATTTTTGAAAAAACAGTGGTTGCAAACCTTGAAGAAGACGCAGATGCGGTTCGGATTATGAATATTCATAAAGCAAAAGGACTAGAGGCACCAATTGTCTTTTTGGCACATCCAGTCAAGTCAGTCAGTCCTGAATCCTCTTTATCACAGCATATTAAACGTGAGGACTATACTTCTAAAGGGTACTTTACGTTTACAGTGAAGAATGGCTATGCGGATAAAGAAATTGCGATTCCACTTGAATGGGATACACATAAGACAGAAGAGTTAATGTACCTTTCCGAAGAAGAGGAACGGATTATTTATGTCGCGGCAACTCGTGCCGAAAAAGCACTAATCATCAGTTCTCACACTGGTAATAAGAAAAACCCTTGGAATATCCTTTTTGAAATGGAAAACATCGAGGAAATGGAAGTACCTGAAATAGAAGTGTTTGAAATTAACTTAGAGCCAAAGGAGCTTACCTTATCCGAATTTAAGGCGAAAACCTTGAGTAAAAACGCCTGGCTTGACCAAAGTAAAATGAAAACTTTTGAACATTGGTCGCCAACAAAAGACAAAGATTATTCAGAGTTAATCACGATTGAACGAGAATCGGGTGGTGGAAAGGATTGGGGAACGCTGATTCATGATGTCTTTGAAAAAGCCGTTCAGGGCCATGAACTTTCTAATTATATAAAGGTTGCCTTAAACAAATTTAGGCTTCCTATCAAAAGAGAGGAAGAAGTAAAGTCTTATCTGCAAAACTTGCGAAAATCACTCCTTTGGGATGAGTTAGTGACAGCGGAAGAAGTGCTGACAGAAGTTCCCTTTACGTTAAAAGTTGAAAAGGGCCATACTCTTTATTCGTTAATCACTAAAAATCCTGAAGATATCCATCCCTTCTACGTCAAAGGAACGATTGATCTTATCTACAAAAGGAATGGCTCATGGAACATCGTTGATTATAAAACAGACCGAGCAAAACAGGTCGAAGACTACGAAAAGCTCCAAGCATTCTATAGCAGCCAATTAACCTTCTATAAACAGGCTTGGGAGGAATTAACAGAAGAATCCGTAAACAAAGAAATACTTTACTTCATTGAACCAAATCAATTAAGGGCTCTTTAGGAAAAAAAGAAAATTCCACAGGCTTCAAGCTTGTGGAATTTTCTTTAGATAGCTAGATATTAACTAGGCTATTTAACAAGCACTTTGGTATTTTTAAGTTCTTCTTCAGCTACTTTTTTGACTCGCTCGCAAAATTGAACAACTATTTTATCACTGGCAAAAAGTAAAAATAACTTGAGAAATGCCTTTAAAGGTCGGTTTGTGCAAGTGTATTTAAAAAGAGTTTTCTGCTCATCGATTGCCGTTAATTCATACAAAGCGGTGATTTCAAACATCTTGGCCAGCGTAAAGCCCACTTTTAATCTCCGTTTATCATGAGTATTCACATATTCTAAGGTTTCAACATCATACTCCTCGATTCGTTTACCTTCCCTATATTTTTGACGGTAGATGGTGCCGACACCTTCAGTGGTCACTTTTACAGGTTGATGATCAACGACTTGCGGCATAATTTTTTGCATATCCGCTAATGATCCATTTAACAATCCCCAAACCTGATCGATGGGAGCATTAATTTCAATTTCCTTCATCCATTCTTTCAACAATCATCACCTCGTGCTATTATTTGAATAGTTTTAATCATTATTCTCCTTTTTACGAGAAAAATCCTTTACTTTACACTGGGTTAATTTTACTTTCTTTGCAGGTAAAATCAACCAGTTTATCATGAGCAACTTTGAATAGTTTTCACTTACCTTGTGTTACTATATAATTTAACCGAAGAAAACGAGGTGTCTATATGAAAATTGAAGTTTGGTCTGATTATGTATGTCCGTTTTGTTATATTGGGAAACGTCGATTAGAAGTGGCGTTAGATCAATTTCCACATAGGGATAAGGTAGAAGTTGAATTCAAAAGCTTTGAACTTGACCCAAATTCTCCAAAAAATATTGGACAGAACATCCATGAAGTATTAGGAAAAAAATATGGAATGAGTGTTGAAAAAGCGAAGGAAGCAAATCAAGGAGTGGGGCAGCAGGCAGCCACTGTTGGGTTGAAATTTAATTTTGATGAGATGAAGCCAACAAATACGTTTGATGCTCATCGCTTGGCTAAATTTGCAAAAACACAAGGGAAGGAAGCCGTTGTCTCAGAAATGCTGCTGCATGCCTACTTTACAGAGTCGAAGCATATTGGAGATATTGAAACATTGGCAGACCTAGCTGAAGCGGCAGGATTAAATCGCCAGGAAGTAGTGCAAGTCCTTAATGATAAGGAAGCCTATGCAACTGATGTTCGTCAAGATGAATCTCTTGCACAGCAGTATGGTGTTCGCGGTGTTCCATACTTTGTCATTAATCAAAAATATGCCATTTCTGGTGCACAACCGACGGAAACTTTCATGGGGGCACTACAAAAAGTTTGGGAGGAAGAGTCTCCGACACTAGTGCTGCAGGATCTTTCCACCGAGGACGATGTTAGTTGTGCAGATGGCAGCTGTGCCATTCCTGAAAAAAAGTAGATTTTGACCATAACAAAAGATGGGGAAGGAAACTAAGTTTCCTTCCCCTCTCGTTTTTAAACTTATTAGCGTCTGCGGACTCGTAAATTCCACATATTGCCGTCTTTCCAACATCTATTTATTTGAGTATTGCTACGTGAGTTGTACCGCCACCCTGACCATTTACAGCATCTTGAAGTTCTTTTCCTTGAAGTTCTTCTCCTTGAAGTATTTCTCCTTGAAGTATTTCTCCTTGAAGTGTTTCTTCTTGAAGTGTTTCTTCTTGAAGTGTTTCTTCTTGAGGTGTTTCTCCTTGAAGTATTTCTTCTCGAAGTATTTCTTCTGGATGTATTGCGGTTTCCGGATGTATTACGTCTAGAGGTGTTCCGGCGTGATGTCATCCGACGCCTGGATGTTCTTCTGCGTGTGGTGCCACGACTTTGACCTGGGTCACGGAACATAAAGTCTCCGAAACCACGGCGTCTTACTTCATCTGCAGCTCTTTGAATATCTTCAGCTGAAAAATCACTCATATTATTTTTGCACCTCCTTTAAGCTTGAAAAGGGAGTACGAAACTATTTGTCCAATTAACTCACTCTTCTCTTATCAAAATACGTATCGTTAGAAACAATGGAATGAGTCAAAAGCCTAAAATAAGAAAAAATGCTATTCAAACGTGACCAGCATCCATTTTCCTTCATACCAATAATGGAAGGAGGAATATAAAAATGGACGAGGCTGCAAGAATACCGGAATACAAGCTTTTTATTAGGCCGAATGACCTTCGGGAACTCAGAAGAGACATTTGGATTGATGAACCGATTCCTGCTCAGTTAACGATTGAAGGGAAAAGACTCGAGATTGATGTGGCCTATCGAGGATCACATATCCGCGATTTTCCGAAAAAATCATATCAGGTTTCCTTCTATAAACCCAAAAAATTCAGAGGTTCAAATCATATTCATTTAAACGCAGAATATAAGGATCCTTCATTGATCCGAAATAAGCTGTCGTTTGATTTCTTTGCGGAGCTTGGGGTTTTATCACCACTATCGCGCCATATCTTTTTAATCCAAAATGGAAAAGCAGAAGGGGTCTATTTGGAAATCGAATCAGTAGATGAGAATTTTTTGAAAAGAAGAAACCTTCCAAACGGAAGCATTTTTTATGCGGTCGATGGTGATGCAAACTTTTCGTTGATGAGCGATTTAGATAAGGAGACCAAAAAATCACTGGAGTTAGGGTATGAAAGAAAGTTGGGGAAACCTGAAGATGACTATTTCTTAAAGGAATTAATATTTAATATCAATACGATTGTGAATAATGAATTCGAGAAGGAAATTCAAAAATTTGTGGATATTGATAAATATCTCCGCTGGATGGCTGTAATTATTTTCACTTCAAATTATGATGGTTTCGTTCATAACTATGCGCTTTACAGGAATGGTGAAACGCGCCTTTTTGAAATCATTCCTTGGGATTATGATGCGACATGGGGCAGGGATGTTAATGGAAAGATTATGGAGCCCGATTATGTACCGATTGATGGGTTTAATACATTAACCGCCCGAATATTAAATGTAGATACCTTTCGAAAACAATATCGAATGCTACTTGAAGAAATGATGAAACAGCAATTTACAGTAGAAAATATGATTCCGAAGGTGGAAAAAATGACACAATCGATTCGTCCGTTTGTCAAACAGGATCCATATAAAAAACACGATATAGATATATTTGATCAGGAATTATCGGTAATAACGAAGTATATCGAGGGAAGAAGAAAGTACTTATATAGGAAGTTAGCAATACTAGATTAACAATTCAACAAGAAAAGGTGCCGTTCAAGAATTGAAGGTTTACAAAATTGGTATAAAAAAACCACCCGAATTCGGATGGTCTAAAGGCTTAGATAATAGTTTCATGAATTAAATTTCTATGACTGATCTCAGTTTGTAATAAATGAATAAATTCAGTGCAAAGTTCTAGACGGATGGCTTCGTGGTAGGCATCAATTAAAAAAGTATCTTGTAGTAGCTGCAGTGATTACAAAACTATATCCCTCGTTTTTTAATTTTCTATGACTATTTTAAAATAAATTAAGGCTTTGTGGGGGGAAAGCGATGAAATTACACAAAATCTTCAAACTAAGATAAAAATTTTATTCAATGTGATTCTTTACCTTGCTTCTTTGCAAATATGGTCACCAAACGAAACATTTTCTAAAAAATAAGCGTCTAATCGCTATGGGAAGATAAGGAGTGTGGGAAGGAATGCTGCGGAAGGTAATTATGGTTACAGATAATGAAGAAAGTGTGAAAAATGCGGTAAGAGAAATCTTAAAATCCAAAAATAAAGGTCATGAATATGCGCTTGATTTAACAAGAATTAAAGATAGGGAACGAAAAACAGCGATTATGAAAAGGTTGACGAGGTTTTAATCAACTAATTTAATAGAAACATAAAATTGTAAACCGGTCACTGTTGAAGAGTTTGTAAAAAAATTAATCCAGCAAATTTGAACATATGCGAAATGCATATGTTTTTTCCTTTTTTGAAAGCGATAGAATCAGGTGTACAAGCCGAAACAAACGAATATCGCTTAAAATCAGCCCATTTTATATTTTTATTCAGAGTGTCCATATCCACTTTGTCTTAATTCCATATAATTACAAGAAAACTATTTTTACAGGAATTGAGGTGCTTTCGTGAGTAAGAATGTGCTTGTGATTGCCGCTCACCCTGATGATGAAATTCTAGGGAGCGGCGGAACCATAAGAAAGTTAATTAATCTTGGCTATAAGGTAATTTCAGTTATTGCTGCTAAAGGACGGAAGGAAGAGGAAGATCGCATTCAGCCATTAATGCTGGAGGCAAACAAACACTTAGGAGTAGAAGAGGTGTTATTTTTGGAATTCCCCAATTTATTATTGGAAACCATACCTCTTCACGAAATCAATAAATCTATCGAAGGACTTTTGGATAAGTATGCTCCTTCAAAGATTTTCACGCATCATTATGGTGACACCAACAGAGACCATCAAATTTTGTTTCAGGCAGTGTTAACAGCAGCTAGGCCGTTGCCTGGAAAAGAGCCGGTTGAAATTCTTTGTTTCGAAACTGTTTCTTCCAGTGAGTGGAGCCAGCACACGAATGATAAAGAATTTAAACCCAATTATTTTGTGGATATAACAGACACCATCGACGACAAGCTCAAATCTCTTCACCATTACGATGTAGAAATGAGACCATTCCCACATCCACGTTCCTATGACGGAGTGAAATACTTAGCACGGGTCAGAGGAATGACCGTTGGGGTCGAATACGCGGAAGCTTTTGAAATCATTAGGAGGGTGTGGAAGTGAAAGATGAATGAACTACTAAATGACCAACCATTTTTGCCGACCCTTTTTCCTAACTTAATCTCTGCTATGGATCAATATTATGGGGTCAATAATTCTTATGAAGAAGAATATGAGCTAGAATGGTGGTGGCCAAACCAATCAGCAGAAATACAAAACAAAAAAATGAGGATATTAATCACAACGTTTTGGGAATATCCAGTTATCGGTGGTCTACAAAACTACATCACTTCACTTAAAACCGGCTTGGAAAATTTAGGACATAGTGTCCATGTTATTGCACCAAACCATTTTCCGGCCGATGAAATGAAGGCATTACGCGATAGTTGTTCAGAGAAATTCACACAATTTTTTAACGATCGGTATGGAAGCTGTAATCGTAAAATACTACACAATATCAGCAAACTATACAGTTTTTATATGGTGCTAAAGGATATTGATCTGTCGGAATACGATATTATTCACGCACAAGATCGATATACTGCTAATGTAATAGGAATACTAAACCAATCCTATCAAAAACCTCTTCTTTTCACACCACATGGATTTATGACCCAAAGCAGATTAAAGTTTAACTTGATGGAAAGAGGATCGGTTGAGGAAATCTATTTTTCGGCCATTGATAAACAAGCCATTAAAAATGCCAATCAAGTAATCGTCCTTTGTGATGTCTTTCGCCCAATTCTAATAAATTTAGGCGCAGAGGAAAATAAAATAACCACTGTTTATACTGGGATTGATTTTGGTGGAGGGAAGAATCAGAAGAAAAGTAAAAAAAGCCAACGCAACACGGTAATTACCTGTGTCTCACGCCTACGCCCCCGCAAAGGACATGCGTATTTATTTAAAGCGCTCGCTCTTATTAAAGACAAGCTGAAAAATGTTGAAGTACGGATTGTAGGCGATGGTGAGATGAGAAATACGCTCGAAATGCAGGTTAGTGAGTTGAATTTAAAAAACGTATCTTTTTTAGGTTCCAGAGAAGACATACCTAAATTGTTAAGCGAATCAGACATTTTTGTTCTTCCAACCACAAGTGATACGCTGCCAATCTCATTAATCGAGGCAATGTTTGCCAATCAGGCTATTCTTACGACTAATTGTGGCGGCATTCCGGAAATCATTAAAGATAACTATTCAGGATTTATAGTTGAACCAGCTAACCCAAAGCAACTTGCTGAAAAGTTATCGCTCCTTTTACGAAAAGAATCACTTAGGAGAGAATTAGCGGGCAATGCACAGTCATTTGCGAAACAACATTTAACCTTTAGTAACATGACCCAAAGGATTGAAAAAATCTACCAATCATTTTTATGAAAGGGGGAAAAAAGTATGCAACATGATGTTCCTGCCGTTGTACTCGATCTAAGTGCAACCGGAATAGGTATTGTGCGGAGTTTAGCGAAAAAAGGGATAAAGGTATATGCGTTTGATACTAAAGGAAAATATGAAATTGGTAAAACGCGGTTTGCCACCTGTGGAATTTGCCCAAATCCAGTTAGTGAAGGAGCTGCGTTAATTCTATTTCTTACCAGAATGGCCCAAAAGTTTGGCCAAAAGGCAGTCCTGTATGCGGGGTCTGATGACTTTGTACAGTTTATTTCAAAAAACAGATTTGTTCTTTCACACTATTATCGCTTTCTATTACCTAAACACACACTAGTTGAAGCAGTATTAGATAAAAGATTAACGTATGAATTGGCCCTGAAATCAAATGTGCCATGCCCCAAAACCTACGCAATAAATAACGAAGAGCAGTTTGAGCAAATCATCCATCAAATTACCTTTCCTTGCATTTTAAAACCAGTTCATTCTTCTCATTTCCGCTCAAATATCGATCATCGTCTATATAAGAAAGCCATTGTAATAGAACAGCCTTCCCAATTGAGAGAAGAGTACCTTTTTTATCGGCCATTCGGTGAACTAATGGTCCAGGAAGTCATCCCTGGTGACGAGGATTGTATTTATTCCGTCAAGACATTTTTTGATGAACAGATGAATTTAATTGGCATATGGATGAACCAAAAATTACATCAATTCCCCCCTCATTTTGGTTCCACCGCTCTTGCCCTCAGTATTAGGGACGAAGAAGTTATTCAACTCGCTACTACCTTTCTAAAAGATATTCAATTCAAAGGCTTGGCGATTGCCGAATTTAAACGGGACCCAAGAGATGGGAAATTGAAATTTATCGAAATCAATTCAAGAATAGGTTTAACTCAAGCGTTATCGATGGCTTGTGGGGTAAATTTGGCCTACTTGTATTATTTATCCCTTACCGGGCAAAATCCAACACCAGTGACAGTGCAGAAAGAAGGGGTCAAATGGGTTTACTTTGTCCGTGATTTTCTTTCCTTTCGCCAAAAACAAAAAAATGGGGAAATGAGGTTCTTAGAATGGGTAAAAAGTTTATCTGGAAAAAAGGTGGAGGCTCTTTTTGCTTGGAATGACCCTCTTCCGTTTGTTCGAAGTTTTGTTTCCCATTTGCGAAACTTATGGGGGAGAAAATAAGTGATGGCAGAGGAAGGTGGGAACTTTAGTTTTGAATAATATAGAAGAAATTATTAGCTGTTGGAAGCAATTTGATTGGGAAGAGAAGCTGAAAAATGTCCTTGGTAAAAAAGTAAAGTTAGTGGATGAAAGAATAGAATGCCTCAAAAATACACGGGAAAAGACAAGTATTTGGAAGTTGGTACTAACTGATGGTCGGGAGTTCATTCCCATAGTCCTTAAAATATATAAACAACCACTGAAGGAAAATCATAGATTAGAAATCAGTATGTATCAAAAAGCCTATAACATTTATCATGATTTTATGCCGCGATTATATCTGCTTGAACAGAATGTAAATGGTAATGAAACATGGATGTTCACCGAATGTTTGAAGCCGATACGAGGACAAATAAAATTAGCTCCAAAACATTTGGAACGAATTATCCCAACCGTGGCAAAATTTCATGCCCTAACCTTTGATCATCGATTTTTGCAGCATGCGGATCTTTTTGACGCCTCTCTTCCACATTTTGATTCTGAGGAGAAGGTAAAGGAAAGGACTAAAGGAATCAATAAAGCAAAGGAGAACCTGGATCTGGCAATGAAAGATCCAAACTTAAGAGAATTGGTGGCACCAAGGTATAAAATGATCAAAAAAATATTAAAAAAAGGGTCTGTGTTTTTTCCTGAAATTACGGAATCTGGACAATGTCTCATCCACGGTGACCTCCATGTCCACAATATTTGCTGTGAAAATGCCAATGATGAGGAGGAGAATTGGAAAGTCTCTTTGATTGATTGGGAGTCTGCGAAGCATTATCCATGCTGGTATGATTTGGTCGTTCTAGTCGAATTATTAATTGATTTTCGCTCGGATTGGCAACAAAGGGAAGAGGAGATTCGAAGTCAATGTGTGCAGGTTTATTGCCAAGAAATGCTGAAATATGGAATAACCTTCAATGAGGATCCACTGAGATTACTAAAAAAGGCGTATTTACAGAGAACCTTGGAAAAAAAGCTTTCTAGTCATTTGCAAAAAGTGCTGGATGGTGGAAAGAGCACACTTCTCAAGAGATACCTTGAGAAAATTGAGGTTTGGGGAAAAGAACTCGGGTTATATTAGAGCAGTCTCCAAGATTTAAATAAAACAAAGGGGTTTAAAATTTCGAAATAGAAGGAGATTAAAATGAATGATTTTGAAAAAATAGTAGCCAAGAATAAAGGCGCTGTAACTCTTCAAGACCTGAGCGGTTACACAATGATTGGGAAGGGTGCTGATGGATCCATCTTTCAATTGACACCTAAGAAGTGCGTCAAAATTTTTGTTAATGAAGACACACAAAAAAAGGAATTAAATGCATTGCAATTAGGACAATCGTCACCTATTATTCCTAAATTATATGAATATGGTGAAAACTTTATAGTGATGGAGTTTGTAAATGGTTATAATCTTAAGCATTATTTAAAAAAAGAAAAAAATCTTTCAGAGGCAATCGTAGAAAAGATTTTATCGATGCTGGATGAAATGAAAACTGTAGGTTTTACGAGATTAGATATTGAAGTTCGCCACATTTTTTTCAATGAGCTGGGGGAGATAAAAATAATCGACCTCAAGAGGGCATTTAATACAGACAGGGCTGTCCCTACCAAATTGTTAACTGGATTAAAAAAGCTTGGTTATTCAGAAGAGTTTTTGCAACATGTGAAAAAGCTTAGCCCATCCAAATATAAGGAATGGAAAAACCTAGGGATTGAATAGAGTGGCACGTGAAAAGGTTTGGTAGAGGTTCCAAGAAGGCGGTGGTTAAATGATCCACTGCCTTTTTAATTTGATTATCTATTGATGGATCAACTAATGAACTATAATCAATTCCTTCTATTATTTCAGCTAGAATTATATTTAATTATTTTTGTCAAAATGGAAAACATTACACATTGAACCCTATTGTCTACCATGATAAGATAATACTCGTTGACAGCAAAAACGAGTGGTTAATTAATACTCTTGCGGTGCTGTTAATTGAAGTTGAATTGGAAAAAACTTTACATTGAACTTATAGTAACTTACATGTTATTATAGGAAAGTTCTCTTCGGACGAGTTACACATTGAGTGTTAAAAAATAGTGTTGACTTATATAGAGAAATAATAGTATAATAGTTTTTGTCGCTTCTTTGGAAAGTGAATTTGTTCTTTGAAAACTAAACAAACAAAATCGTGCAAACAAACAAAAACTTTTAGTTTCATTTAAGAAACTAAGCCAACGTAACAAAATGAGCTAATCAACTTTCTTGGAGAGTTTGATCCTGGCTCAGGACGAACGC
>NZ_JBGBPR010000037.1:0-36440 GCF_041106275.1 Neobacillus sp. BF23-41 | reverse complement strand
AGAATTTTGACTATCATAAAAAGAATCAATTTCTTCTACGGTCAGTAAGGAGTCATTTACCCAGTTTTTCAGAATCCCAACCACATAACTCAGCCTTCTCTTGTTATTGGCACAGGCAATATTCATCGCTTTTAAAATCACCTCTTTCGGCTGTAAAAAGCAAGAATCATCTAACCAAGAAACTAACTGTTGTTTGGCATTCACGTTCGAAAAACCAAATCCATTGTTGTCCCAAAACTCAATAATTTCTTTTACATCTACTTCTTTTTGATTATTTTCTGTGTCTGGATTTTTCTCTATATTTGGATTAAAAGCTTCTTGTTGTTGTTTTTCTTTTTTATTTTCTTTTTTATTTTCTTTTTTATTTTCTTCTTCTTTTTGCCCCCTTCTCGTATCACGATGCGTCAACGTATCGTCAAGCTCTCCACATTCAGTTTCTAGGTATGTATCATTTTCATCTTGGCCGCTCACTTCCTTGCCGAAAACCAGCTCTTCTTGTTCACAAAATGATTCAAATAGACTGCGAATTTCCTGTTTTTGAATCGCCTTCGAAACATATTGAATCAGTGAGAGATCCTCCACATCCTTTAACTCGGAAAAAATACAATCTATGAACGGTTTCCCGCCTTTATCCAGGTTATATTTCCCCCAGTTCTTGATCGCCAGTTCTCTCGTTTCAGGATAGTAACGAATCAGCTTGTGATGCACGATAAATCGTTCCATTAACGAGTGAACACTTTCAATCGAATAACCCAAATCAAAAGCCATTTGTTTTTTGGTAATCTTATAGATTCCAATTTGAGTCGTTTGTGGATTCGTAAGAAGATAAAGACAGAAGAATTTGTCCTCTGGAGTCATCTCCTCTGAAACAAGCGGATTCTTCCAAAAATCAGTACGTACCATTCTAAACTTTGCCATCTTCAACCACTACCTTTCTCCTAATAAATTCCTTCATACTTGATATAGCAATAAATGAAGAAAATGGTCATATGTTTTTCATTAAAATGTGAATACTTTATGACACCTTTTCATCACCTTGTCTTTTACGCAGGATTTAGGTGAGGGCCCGCATCCTCTGCACTTCTACGATATCGAGATTGGCGGGGTAAAGCGAATCGCCAATTTTCAAATTTGAGGGCATTTTTTGAGCATAAACGTCAAAAAACGCCTTAAAATTTGATTTTTGAAGGCGTTTTTTGCATTTTTGGTTATTTTTTACCCTTTTTTTGCGAAGGCGTTTATCCATTTAATTTTATCTAATTAAATATAAAAACATCTAAACTGTGACCAAGTTGTGACCAAAGGGTGTGACCAGTCTTTCTTGTTTTATTAGTAAGATTAAATTAATTGAGGAGGTTTATACAAACCTCTTCTTCTTCCATTTGTGACAAAGGGAGAAGGATCCTATTGGAGACTAGGAATTATTACATCATGCCGCCCATTCAATTTTAATTAAAACAAAAAAAAATAAAAACAAAAAACTCGCTTTGTATCAACACTTTACTCGGTTTTGGTTAAATAAAAACCATTCTAGTGGAAATATATTGCGGACAAAGTTGCGGACAAATAAAAAAAGAGATTTCTTTTCACTCTTTCATGCTCGCCTTAAAACGATTATTGAGATAAAAACAGTTATGGTGGAGGATGTTGGAACTGTGACCAGCAGTCTTCCACCAACAACCATTATTATCCCTGATGGATGGGCGTTTTTTAACAAAACCGTATTTTTTACGCTCTTTCATGTGTGCATTTAATATGAAGAAACACGATATTAAACAATCATTGTTATATTAAGGTTTAATCCGCTTTTATTAATAAAAAATAAAATGAACTAATATACAGTTATATATGTTTTGTGACCAAAATGTGGTCACAAAAATTAGTGGCATCTAAATCCTAAATATGGATGCCATTTTTTCCCAATCTATAGATAGAATTCACTTAAGTAAGTCATGGTCCCACAATCCAAGTTTACCTTTTGCTGGTATAAACTTCTTAAGTATTTGCATGTCTTGAACTTTCCAAGCATAGCCTCCCACACTAAAATCTCCTAAATAATAGTCATTACCTGATACTGATTGTCCATCCTCCAAAATTGCATAAGTTTGATTGTCTTCAATTATCTTCAAACAATTTTCAAGTTTACAAACTGCTATTATTACACCAGTTGGAAGATTCTCTATTGAAAATCCGTGCTTATCGAGTAAAACTCGAATACCTTCATGACTACATACAGCCTTATCCACTTTTTTGCTTGTATGAATCGCAATCGAGCCACGATAATTGGTTTTCCATGACCGAGTTTCATATTTAGCTTCTCCCAGTACAAAAAGGCTAGCCCATGGCTGGATCATTGATAATACTTTCATTCTAATTACCTCCACTCTAAGAAGTATCAGATCTATTAAGTAAAACATTTGGAGTTATACATGGATATGCGGCAAAACCTATTATGTTTATTCTATAGCTTCGAATATGTTTAAACTGTTTAATTTTAATGCGTAAGTTAACTTTTATACTATATAATAAACGCAATGACATTATCTAACTTTTACTAAAAGTAAAAAAATAATGAGGTGTAATAAATGAAAGAAATGCAAAATTTTTCAAAAAAGTACCATCAAGATATGAACTGGGAAATTAATAATGATAATTACGAGAGAACTCGAGCTTCACTTTTAAACAACTATATGCTTTTAACAACTGAGGTTGCTGAAGTTGCTGAAGAACTTAGAAAAGCATTTAATATCGCTAACAGCAATATAATGCAAGGGATTAATGAAAAACAGGCGTTTAATCTAGCTAAAGAAGAAATTAAAGAAGATCTAGGTAAGGAGTTTGCTGATTGCTTTGCCTACATTTTTAAAATAGCAAATTACTTTGAAATCGATTTAGAACAAAGCTTTTACTTAAAAATGGATGAAGTCAAAAAAAGAAAAAATAAAGATGTTAGTCTAAAATTAATGAATAATGGTAAGTAAATAAAGGAGCAATACTAATATGATTTCTAAGAAGTTTCAGCGGTATATTGAGCTTTGATTGTGGTCATATGTGGTCAGATATTTCTTCCGTGGTCAAAATGTGGTCAAAATCGTTTTTCAGACATAAAAAAGACCCTCAACCAAAATGGTTGAGAGCCTTCCAAACGTTGATAATTAACGTTTTGAGAACTGAGGCGGCCCAACTCTTCTGAGATGGGCTTTTTAGCTGCTTCAAATTTTTCACTTTATGGAATACTTCTTCCCATTCATTTTCATTAATAATCTGTACAAACTTTAGATGACAAAAGATGTGACCAGTTATTTGTAATATGCTATGAATGACTCCTTTTAATGAAAAAAGAGGGATGCTTGAATACCTCTTTCAAAACATTTAAATTTATATTATATCAAGCCCCTAAACGCTCTGGTTCATTATTTAGCTCACCATTTGCGGAAGATCGTCTTTTATGTTTAAAAAGGAAGAAGAATACCACTGCGACGATTGCCGCAACTACAGCCGGATAATTCCAGAAAGCTTGCCATTGAGTTAGCGAAGCGGTTCCGGTTTTCGTGACTGTTTGATTAAAGAGATTTCCCGCAAAATAGGATCCTACAAACATCCCAATACCCTGAGTAAACATGATAATTAATCCTTGAGCTTGACCCTTTATTTTTTCATCTGCCACTTCATCAGTGTAAAGGTATCCTGAAACAAAGAAAAAGTCCCAACATAATCCGTGTAAGGCAATACCAATATACATTAATGGTAGGATTCCTTCAGGTGCACCGAACGTAAATAACGACATCCGTAATACCCATGCGATCATGCCGACTAAAAACATCCATTTGAATCCTAATTTGCGATAAAAAAAAGGAATTAACAACATAAATATGACTTCAGAGATTTGACCAATTGACATAACGGATGATACATCTTTCACTCCAGCGTCACCAAGAAATACTGAGGTAAAAGACATATAGGTTGCATGATCTAGAAAAAGCACTGTTGTACATATAATAAATACTAAATAGTAACGATTCTTTAACAATTGCAGTGCATCAAGACAAAAAATGTCTCTTAGTGATAATGGTTTCCCTTTACCAGGTGCGGGAGTGTTTGGCAGGGTAAAACTGTATAATCCAAGTAGCATTGACATAACAGCACCGATTTGTAGAGCAACTGGGCTGCCTGAAAAACCAAGGCTGCCAATTAAAGCGCTCGCAACGATAAACCCAACAGTTCCGCATACACGGATAAATGGAAAGACTTTAACAGTGTTTTGAACATTATGAAAACTAATATTATTCGTTAAGGAATAAGTTGGATTATAACATAACATATAAAGAAACATTAGCCATAAAAAAGCGGTTCCATTATTTGAATAGATTTGTGCCGGAATAAACCATAACAAGATACCTCCAACAATATTAACAATCCCTAACATTTTTTGAGATGGAAAGAATCGGTCCGAAATCATACCTATAAAAATAGGAGAAATAATAGCAGCAATACCACCAATCGAATAAGCAGTACCAATTATCGAAGAAAGTCCATGCTTACTAAGAATATAACCCAAAGTTGCAAACCATGTACCTAGGGTAAAATTTTGAAAAAACATCATTGCTGAAAGACGTGGAATTATATATGAATTACGTTGCAAATTTTTCACTCCTATTAATAAAATTACCAGGGTTTTAACACTAAAGACTTATCTGAACTGTGTACAGCAGTAAATCGATCAATGGACTCTGTATACATTTTTCATGTGGCAGGATGTAGAGTCTTAGCTTTTCTTTCCTGCTTGTGAAAACAACTCATTGTGCATTTCATTCTTTTTGAATTAAGACACTTAACTGAAAATGCCGAATCTTCCTTTTTTGACACCATCTCAAAAGTAAACGATTTTGAACAATTATCACACGTGTTGACATAAGATTCATATTGTTCTTCTATTTTCTTACCACAATTTGTACAAGTTTTACTTGGTAAATTCTTTAAAAATTCCGTCATTTTTATTAGCATTTTCATTACCTCCACTTGTCTCTATTTTTTCTCCCTCTAGATTTACTCCCCGCAGTTAAAGCGTTTTCTTTTTTGTTTTTAAAAAACCTTTCCCACCAAAGAAAAATCTAGCATTGCTGTTTCTAACAAAAATATATTTTTATACCGATTCTGTTATGATTCGACAGAATCGGTATATTCTAGCTTATATATTTTGAATTCTACTTTACCATTTTTTAAGTCCCAATAATTTCTCACCTAATTCAGTTAGTTCAGCTCGTTGGTATTTTTCTTTCTCCCAATTTCGAGGATCTCCTAGGAATGCAATTCCTTCCGGAATCTCTCGATCTCTCCATTGTGCAATTCTCCATTGTTTTAATCCTTCATTGTGTTCCTGTGCCGGGAACATAGAAATGTATTGATGAATATTTGGTGTATTTGATACGTTTTTACGTAATCCATGTGGCTGCATGACATGGAAAATTAACAAGTCTCCTGCTTTCAAAGTTACGGGTGTTAGTGTATAGCCTGTATAATCTGGGTGATAAGGATCTCTATCTTCAGGTTGAGTTTTTACCCACTCAGGAAAATCTCTAAATAACTCAGGAATGACATTCAATCCACCATTTTCTACATCCGTATCTGTTAAGAAAAGAATCCCCTGAACATTAACTGGAAGCGGATCTAATGAAGTATTGCCATCCCAGTGGATGAACCCTTCAAATTCAAAAGTTCCTGGTTTATTAGGGAAGCTTAAGTTACATCGGTCAATACTAGTCCATAATTTCTCTGTTCCCCAAATATCTACAAACGCATCGTATACTTTTTGATAAGAACGATTGTCCCAGAAGTATTGATGATTATATAACTCTACCATTCCGGCTCCACGAAGTTCTGGCATTAGATGCTCACGAAATGGTGCTCTGTACCAAGTAGAAGAATCATTAGGGTCTTTTTCTTCAAACTCCCAAATGAGATTCACTGTTCGATCAATATATTCTTTAGGAACAACATTACGCACGACAACGTATCCGTTTTCTTTCCAAAATTTAAATTCCTCTTCCGTTAACACTCTTAATGGTTCATTGTTAGGACGTTCATTCAAAGGAATATCAATCTCAAGAATATTATTTACTTTTGTTTTAGCCATTTTTCAAATCCTCCTAGCGGGGTTAGATGTTTTTGTTTTTTAATTATCTGACATTTAAAATATACTATTGTCATATTGTTAATACTATTAACTATCGTGTTTAGTTAATCAAAAAAGTATAATATATTGCTATTTAATATTATTCATGTAAAAACTGAAATGGTTTATAAATTTAATTCATCTATAGAGTTCAGTAAAAACAAAAGGAAATAAAACTAATTTCATAAAAAATACCATTTTAATGTGAATTTTTAATATAAACATCATACTTTAATATATTGTTGTAATCATAATAAAACTTTAAAATCTTGCTTCTTTAAATCACTGACATTAAAGCTTTCTTTAGAAAGTAAAAAAGTCCCTATAGGGTTATCCTATTGGGACCTTAAAAAATCGGATCATAAATCTTTATCTCCAAATTAAATACTTCTATATTTAATTACTTTCATTCTCCTCATCATAAGTTTCGGTAATTTTATTACTGCAATCCCAACATATTGATCTATTTCTTTCCATTTTGGCTAATTCACTCTCACAATAAATACATACATCCACCATAATTAGCCTCCTCAATTTTGAAGAGCCACGGAAATTTTTCTATGCCAAGCGGCTCTTCTGAAAATATAAAGATAGATTTTGAATTACCAACCTTTTAAACCTAATAGTCTCTCACCTAATTCGGTAAGTACAGCTCTATCATACTTAACCTGTTCCCAATTACGCGGGTCTCCTGGGAATGCATATCCCTCAGGCTTAATTCTCTCTTGCCAAGATTTGATTCTCGCCTCTCTTAATTCCTTATTATTTTCTTGTGCTGGAAACATGGAGATATATTGTGCCAATCGTGCTTTTTCAGAATAATTTGGACGTATTCCGTGAGGCTGCATACTATTGAAAATTAATAGATCCCCTGCCTTAGTTACAACCTTTGTTGGTGTAAAGCCCGTTGTATCCGGTTTATGCGGGTCTCGATCAGTAGGTTGAGTTTTCACCCATTCATCAAAAGTTCTGTAAAGTTCCGGAATACACTGGAATCCACCCATATCTACATCCGTATTAACTAAGGATAAAACACCTTGGACATTCATAGGAATCGGATCTAAAGAAGTATCTACATCCCAATGAATAAATCCTTTATATTCATGACCTGGTTTGATTGGAAGATTTAGATTACATCGATCAATACTTACCCATAATTTTTCAGTTCCCCAAATATCAACAAATGCATTGTAAATTTTTTCGTACATACGGTTATCCCATAAATACTGATGGTTATATAACTCCACCATTCCAGTGTTCATTAGTTCTTTCATGACCATTTCTCGACCTGGCTTAGTGTACCAGGTGGATGAATCATTAGGGTCTTTTTCTTCAAACTCCCAGATCAATTTTACAAGTCGATCGATATGATCCTTTGGAACGGCATTACGAATAACAACATAACCATTTTCTTTCCAAAACTTCCAATCTTCTTCACTCAATACTCTCAACGGTTCATTATTCAAACGTTCATTTAATGGGGTAACGATTTCAAGGATATTATTTAGTCTTTTTTCTGCCTTCATTGTAAATTCCTCCTTCTTCTATGCATTCAAATGGTTATTTACCTTTAAATTGGTCGAGATTTTCTTTTGTAACCAATTGGAAAGGAATCATGTTATCATTTTCTACTTTCTCTCCCTTTGCCGCCTTAAATGCTACATTAACTGCCATTTTCCCTTGTGCATCGACATCCTGGAATACAGTTGCTGATAGCTCTCCTGACTGAATCGAATTCAAAGCATCCGGAATGGCATCGATTCCGATGACTTTGGTTTCGTTTAATTTCCCAGCTGCACTTAATGCTTTTACTGACCCTAATGCCATTTCATCATTTTGCGCGACAATCGCATCCAGCTTTTGGGATTGTAACCAGTTTTCTGTTAATGCAAGTGCTTCTTCACGAGACCAATTCGCCGTTTGCTCAGCAGCAACTTTTATATCAGGATAATCTTTTAAAACTTCCATATTTCCTTCCGTACGGTTGACTTCAGCTGAATTTCCGTTAGGACCATGGATAATGGCGATTGTACCTTTGCCACCTAATAATTCGGCAATATGATTCATTTCTATAATTCCAGCTTCTACATCGTCAGATCCAACATGCGCTGTTGCCTTTTCTTCATTAGATACCACTGCAAGTACCGTAATAATAGGAATATTTGCTGCTACAGCCTGTTCAACCACTGCGGCACTGCCATCCTTGTCGGCCGGGTTTAATATGATGGCATCCACTTGCTGATTAATAAGGTTTTCTACTTGGCTGATTTGATTTTCAGCCTTACCTTCTCCATCTGATTCTATTAATTCAATTCCTGAAGATTTAGCATGTTTTCTAATTGAATCTTGTAAACCAACAATATATTCATTTTGTAAATTTTGGTATAAAACACCAATCTTTATTTTCCCTTTCTCTGTACCATTTGTTTTTTCTTCCGCTTTGCCAGAACAACCACTTAAGATACCAAGAATCATGAATAAAACTGCAGCAATAACTTTTACCTTTTTCATACACTCACTCCTATAGTCTTATTATTTTTTTACTGGTGATTCTTTTTATCAAGAAGAACGGCTATAACGATGATCGCTCCCTTTAAAATTTGCTGGTAATAGGAGGAGACATTCAGTAAGTCAAGGCCATTATTCATTACACCAATAATCAGTACCCCAACGAGGGTTCCAATAATGCTTCCTACTCCGCCAAATAAGCTGGTTCCTCCAATAACGACTGCTGCAATGGCATCAAGTTCATATCCCTGTCCTAACACAGGGGATCCTGACATGATTCGAGATGAGAGAATCATCCCCCCGATTCCCGCTAACAGTCCTGCAATCGCGTACACTCTAATTTTGACAGAGGTCACGTGAATCCCTGATAGTTTAGCAGATTGTTCGTTTCCACCAGTCGCAAATACATGCCTTCCGAATACAGTAAAATTGAGAAGGAAAACACCAATGATAACAATAACAACAAAAGCGATCACGGGAATTGGAAGACCCAGAATATATCCGCTTCCAATATTGTTATAAGTGTTACTAAGCCCTATAACAGGTCGTCCATCCGAATAGACCATAGCAAGTCCCCTGGCAGCAGTCATCATTCCTAACGTTGCAATAAAGGGTGCTACCTTCCATTTCGCAACTAAAACACCATTAATCAGACCGCATGCCAATCCAACTGTTATTCCGATAATAAGAGGAATAAAAATAGAATAATGACTGTCAGCTTGTGCAAAGCTTGCAGCAACAACGGCTGAAAGCGCCATAATGGAGCCGACGGAAAGGTCAATCCCTCCTGTAATGATAACGTAGGACATTCCGATCGCTACGATACCTATAATCGATACTTGCCGCAATATATTGATCATATTGGTGGCGGTTAAAAACGATTCTGAGGAGATCGATAACATTATAAACAGGATTGCAAAAGCAATATATATGCTGTATTTAGCAAGAATCTTTCCCGTACTTCCTGACTTTATTACCGATTGCGAATTTACCATGCCCATTAAACTAAATTTTGCTGCTTCTTCTTTTTGAACATTCATCTGATTTTTTCTCCTTTCATAATTCCTGCACAGCACGCCATGATTTTTTCTTGATCAAACTCCTTCCGGGTAAACTCTCCAAACAATTGCCCCTCACTCATGACAATGATACGGTCACAGATTCCAAACAGTTCAGGCATCTCTGAGGAAATAACAATGACAGACCTTCCACTACTTGCAAAATCGGAAATAATTTTATAGATTTGAGCTTTAGCACCTATGTCGATTCCTCTAGTCGGTTCATCCAATATTAAAATATGAGGGTTATTTATAAGCCATTTAGCGATAACGATCTTTTGCTGATTACCTCCGCTTAGATTCTTTACCGCAATGTTACGGTTGGGGGTTTTTATTTTTAATGATTGGATTTGTTCATCTACCACATGGTTTTCCTTTTTTTGAGAAATGATATTGTTAAAGAATGCAAATTTTCGTAAATTAACTAAAGTTATATTATCTCTCACCGATCCTGTTAAATTTAAGCCTGTTTGTTTTCTATCCTCCGTTACTAAGGCTATTCCATTGTTGATAGCCTGTTTTGGGTGCTTATGGACCACCTTTTTTTGATTGATATAAATTTCTCCACTATGAGGAGGATATACCCCAAAAATACTTTCAACCACTTCCGTTCGTCCTGCACCAACGAGACCTGCAATTCCAATCACTTCTCCTTGGTGGACGGTAAATGAGATATTTTCAAAACTGCCTTTTCGGGTAAGATTTTTCACCTCCATGAAGACGGTTTCATTTTTGGCAGTTTTTGATTGATAGACATCCTTTAATTCTCTTCCCACCATTAAGGAAATAAGTTGATCGTGATTTAGCTCTGCGGATGGTTTACTATCGATAAAACATCCATCTCTTAAAACGGTAATATCATCAGCAATTTTAAAAATTTCATCCATTTTGTGAGAAATATAAATAATAGATTTTCCTTGAGATGTTAGCATTTTAATAATTTCAAACAGTTTTTCAACTTCTCTTTCTGTAATTGCTGAAGTTGGTTCATCCATAACGATTATATCCGCATTATTCGAAACCGCTTTCACAATTTCGACCATTTGTCTATCTGAGACGGATAGAGCAGACATTCTTTTATCTGGATCCAAATCAATCTTATATTGGTTAAAAAGTTTAAGAGCTCTTACTGTCTGTTCCTTCTTGTTAATTACCTTGGACTTGCCCAAGCATGGTTCTCTGCCAAGAAAGATATTATCCGCAACGGTTAGTTCGGAAATAAAACTTAACTCCTGATGAATCATACTGATTCCATAATGTAAAGCATCACGGGGATTGGTAAACCCCACTTTGTTCCCTTTTAGAAATAGCTCACCCTTATCCGGTTTATAAATTCCAGCAAGGATTTTCATCAGGGTAGATTTTCCTGCCCCATTTTCGCCCATTAATGCATGGACTGTCCCCTTTTTCACGGAAAGAGAAACATCATCAAGAGCTTTCACACCTGGGAATGACTTAGAAATTCCTTTCATTTCAAGAGCGAACACATTCTTGTTTTCCACCTAAAACATTTCCCCCTTTATCTAATTTTTTTATCAGTATTACGTTTGTTTCGGTAATCTGACTATTTAGAATATTACTATCGCCATAGTGTTTAAACAATTAACTATCGTGCTGAATTAGCAAAAAAACTATAATATCTTGCTATTGAATGTTGTTTATTAAACTCTTGAAGTTTAACTAATTTGATTAATTAAAAAGCAACCTTCAAAAATAGAAGGATTGAATAGAATAAATTACATAAAAATAACTATTTTGCAAATGAATATATTGATATAAAATAAAAAAAGGCAAAACAATTCCACAAAATTAAAAATCCAAAAATCTTCACTATATTGTTATCAACAAAGAAAAAACTATAATATCTTGCTATCAAGTACATTATCTTGGAAAAACTTATAAGTAAGGGGGATGATTATGGAGAGCTCAAACAACAAAGATTTTGAAATGGAATATTTGGATACACCTTTAAAATTCAAGAAACCCCCAGTACTTGCATACGCAGGGCAGGTCGGAGGTAATCCCAATTGGAATTTTCCAAGCCACAAGCATGATGATTTATGTGAAATTATTTATATATGTGAAGGAGAAGGAACTTTTATTATTGATAATAAAAGTTATACGGCAAAAAAAGGGGATATTCTCATCTACAATACGGGGGTCATCCATGAAGAATATTCGAATCCATCCAACCCTCTCGTTACCTACTTTTGCGGGATCTCTAATTTAGCTATTGATCAATTGAAGGACCTTTGTATCATACCTTTTGATCTCGAACCGATTATCCAAAAAAATAAATATTCTGATTTAATTGGACTATACTTTTCACATATATTTGAAGAATCCTCTCTTAAAGCAGCTGGTTTTGAAATAATATGTCAAGGTTTACTCACATCCTCAATCGCATTAATGCACCGGGCGATTAAATTGCAAAATTTGAGGAATGAAACAAAAGAATCCAATACACTCGCCCATCGTATAAAAGAATTTATTGATAAAAATTATAAGAAAAACATAAAACTTGAGGACATTGCTGCTGCATTATATATAAACAAGTATTACCTTTCCCATGTATTCAAAGAACAAATGAAAATCACACCTATTAATTACTTGATTAATCGACGAATCGGAGAAGCTAAGAACCTTTTGGTATCGACCGAGTTAAAAATCGGGGAAATTGCGAGAATTATGGGTTACGATAACACGAATTACTTTACGTTGCTTTTTAAAAAAATGACCGGTGAAACACCAAAACAATTTAAACAAAACCATAAAAAAAATCTATTTTATCATAAGGATCCTTAATTAATATTTGCATCACAGGGTTAGACCAAAATTAAAAAATGTTTAGCAGTATTTTTGCATATAAAAATAAACCGAAAATATAAAGTTTCGAAAAGAAACTTATATATTTTCGGTTTATTTTAATTAATCAGTATTGAATTATAACAGCCCTACCATTTGAAGACCGTGGAAAATTCCATTTTCTTCAACAGATTTCAACGGACGGTAATGGCTTCACAATATGCTGAGTTATGTACTTCCGGTATATTTCAAATAGGCGGTGTCGAAAACCGGCAATTTTATGCTCACCTAAGATCACACTAAAGAAGTAACGATTTTCGTAAATATATGAAAATACTACCTTCATCTGGCGAAGTCGCCCCAGATTTTTTATCAAAATAAACAGCCATTCCACCCAATATAACGACAGGCATCAGTATATATACCCAAATCACTATAACACCTCCACTCTACACAAAAGAATTAATAATATTATATTATAGATTTAACTTTTTTTTACAATTATTTTTTAAACAAACCTGCCTCGATAGTTGAATAGTCTCTCCCGTTTCAATTCCGAGAATCAAGTCAATAATTCCTTTAAAAAAGAAACAACAGAAATTGAAATTGAACATGTACGGGAGGCGTGTACCAGCCCTTTGGAAAAAAGCATTACCTCTTTGTTGAAGTAATGCACCCATTGTTGAATAACAGAATAATTAATAGCCACTTACAACTCTGAGTCAATTCAGTTTCAATAAAAGTTGGTGCAGCAGCATTTACCATTACGTCAAAAGGAGCCCACTCAATAGCTAAAGCTACCATCCAATTCAAACAAAAAATCCTTTCGAAATAAAGAAGAAATGAGGGAAGATAATCCACAAGCACGTTTCACTGTGTATCGTAATGACAAAAGTGTTCCTTCAATCCGCGATATATTATATAAGAAAAATAGAATGTATTATTTTAAGTTGTTTTTACACTATTCCAGAGAGTTCTGAAATTAGGTGAAAAAAACTTTAAAATAAAGAAGGCTGCCAATGTTTGATCGGCAGCCTCAAGATGTTAATTGATAAAACCCTTTTGTGTTTTGATGTAAGACATCTGAAACTTCCGCAGCGGAAAGCTTCTTAAGGAGGGCGATTTTCCTTATGGATTCCTCCATCATATTCGGATGGGTCATTTTCCCTGCATATGGACCTTCAAATGGCCAAGGACCATCTGTTTCAACCATCATGAGCTCGAGAGGATAGACACTTACAAGCTGCTGGATTTCTCGTTCATACACTACATCCGGGGTAATAGAAATATGGTAGCCGTTTCTTATCATTCGGTCTATTGTTTTCTGATCCCCTTTAAACCAATGAAAATGCGCTTTGGAAACAGAATTTTTTTCGAGAAGGTCACAAACGAGAGGCGCATCATCGTAAACAGCATGAAGAACAATCGGTTTGTCCCATATTTTCGCCTTACTTATAAACACTTCTAATACTTCAAGATAAGGAGCAATCGAAATCCCCTGCTCTTGCCTTAAGTAGTATGGCAACCCCACCTCTCCTACAGCAATCATCTCGTCACGGTGGTCGTCCATCCAATTTAGCAGCCCCTTTAGCTCGTTTTCAGAAGGCAATGCTTGTTCTGGATGGTAGCCAAATGCAGGTTTTACCTTTTGATATTTTTGTGAAAGCAAAAGGTTTCTTTTACTGGAATCTAAATGAAAGGATACAGAAATCAAGGCTTCGATATAGGCAGAATCCAATACAATCCTTTTGATTTCCTCATCCTGATAGCGATCCAAATGTATATGAGCGTCGATCATGTTCATTTGATTTCACCTACTAATTGGTAATATACATCCCTTTTCCGTTGAATAAAGCTTTCATCTAGTAGAATACCTTCGTGCCGCGGCCTTTCAAATGGAACCTCTATGTTTGAAACGACCTTTGCTTGCTTACCAGACAGCATCATCACTCGATCGGATAGAAACAGTGCTTCCTCAATATGATGAGTAATAAAAAGAATAGTCCTTCGATGTGATTCCCACATTTCCAATAACCATTTCTGCATTTCAAACCGGGTTAGCTCATCTAATGCTGAAAAAGGCTCATCAAGACAGATCACCTCTTGCGGGCTCAATAAGGCACGGATAAAAGCAGCCCGCTGCTTCATTCCTCCAGATAGCATGTGAGGATAGGCGTTTTCATAATCAGAGAGTCCTGCAATCGCCAGCATTTCTCGTGCTGCTTTTACCTCTTTTTTTCCCTGAAGCTCTTGGCCAAGAAGGACATTTTCAAGTATCGTCCTCCACGGGAAAAGAGAAGAAGTTTGAGGCATATAGCTAATAAAACCACGCTTTCCATTAACGCACTGGTTGTCTAATAGGATCTCCCCTTCATCTGGTGAAAGAATTCCTCCTATTAAATTGAAAATGGTGCTTTTCCCACTACCTGAAGGGCCAATAATAGAAACAAATTCATCTTTATTAATGGAAAAATCAAGGTCATTCAGTACTTCATTTTGCCCGAAACGTTTCGAAACGTTTTGAAAACGAAGATAGCTCATTTTTTCTCATCCCCTTTCGGCTGCCAGCGAACCACTCTTCGTTCCATAAAAACGATTAAAAAGAAAAATAAGAGGCTTAAGAACATGATGGTAAAAATGGCAACGAACACCCGGTCCGTTCGAAAAGACGACGATGCGAATGTCATAAAGACACCAATCCCCTGCTTAGCACCAAGCCATTCAGAAATAACGGCACCCATTACACTATACGTGGCAGAAACCTTAAAGCCTGAAAAAATCGAGGGCAACGAAAACGGCAGCTCCAATTTCCAAAAAAGCTGTGTTTTGGATGCACCTGCCATCCTCATATAATGCTTCAACTCTGAAGGGGTTTGGCTAAATCCATCTAAGGCGGCCACTGTAATGGGAAAGAAACAAACAAGGGTGATGACAATCATTTTGGGCAATAAGCCAAACCCAAACCAAATCACCAACAGTGGAGCCAGAACGATAATGGGAACATTTTGCGATAAAATCAACAATGGATAAAAAGAATCCCTTAAAACAGGTACCAGATGGAATAAAATGGCGACTGCCAGTCCAATGAATGCTCCAACTACAAATCCAAATAATGAAATTTTAACCGTTGAAAACACATCTGGATAAAAATCACGCCAACCGGCAATGGCCTCTGTGAAAATCTTTGATGGCGGCGGAAGAAGCCATTCCGGCACTTCTGCTATTTTAACGACAATCTCCCAAATGACAAACAAAAGGAGGAGAACCAAAATCGGTCTCCACCCTTTTACAAGATTCTTCCTCATGATCGATATTTCTCCGTTAAGTCATCCATGGAAATGCCTGTTGGCTGATAAAGGATTTTCACTTGAGAAATGACATTTTTGCTTCCCATTTCAATCATTCGTTCATTCATTTTTGAAATCACGGTAAATAATTCGTGCAGTTCGCCTTCCATGGTTGTTTCTAACGGGTGTACCTCATATTTCACACCAGATTCAGCAATGACTTTAATGGCTTCATCAACGTATGGAATGACGTCTTCTCCATCCTTTGTTTTCGGTATGATTTGAATGCTGATTAATGAATTCGCCATGTTTTTCTACCCCCTAGTGTTTTGGTAAAAATTCATTTGTAAATGCTTTTTTCGCATCTAATTTCTTGTCAAGAAGCTTATTATCATACATCCATTGGGCATAATTTTCCCAAACCTCTTGCTTTTGAATTCCCCATTCCTTTGCATCATCCTGATATTTTGGAGACAACCATTCTTGACTCTTCTTTACAAGCTTTGGATCTAAATCCGGTGCTGCTTTAATCAGGATATCTGCAGCTTGATCAGGGTTTTTAATGGCAAATTCATACCCCTTGGCAGCGGCATTTACGAACGCCTTAACCGTTTCAGGGTTCTCTTCGATCATTTTTTCGTTTGTTTCTAAAACAGGTGTATAGTAGTCCAGTTTGTCAGAGTAATCTGTTAAGTAAACCATATTAATTTTTTCATTACGAAGGTCTGCTTCTACTCCAGTCCATCCATAGTAAATCCAAGCGAAATCGATGTCTCGTTTCACAGCCGTAAAAAAGTCCGTATCCCCCATGTTCACGATTTTCACCTTATTAGTATCGGCGTTTTCCTTTTTCATTAAAGAAGTGATGACAGATTTTTCGACTGGCGAGCCCCATCCACCGTATGTTTTTCCTTCAAAATCCTTCGGAGATTGAATCTTTTTGCCAACAGGTGAAGCGAATCCTGATGTATTGTGCTGAATCACTGCAGCGATCGATACGAGCGGCACCCCTTGTATACGTGCCTGAGTAATCGCTTCTTGGTAGCCAACACCAAATTGCGACTTGCCAGAAGCTACTAGTTGGTCAGCACCGGTCTCACCTGGCATGATAATATCCACATCCAAGCCTTCTTTTTTAAAGAATCCTTTTTGTTTTGCAACATATAATCCAGTATGATTGGTATTTGGCGTCCAATCCAGTACAATCGAGACCTTTTTAAGCGGTTGTTTTTTTCCTTTTGCGTTTTCTGTTTCTTTTTTGCTGCTACATCCAGTCATTAGAAAGACTGATAGGACTAGTACTAGCCATTTCTTCATGTTGAATCCTCCATATGTAAAAATAATATCTAAAGTGAAACAAAATAAATAGGCTGAAACCTCAGTGTTGGTTAGAAGGCAAAAACTTGCTTAAACAAAATAAAGCACCCAGGCAAAGAAACCTGAGTGCATATCAGCAAACAATTAATTGTTTAAGAATATGTTCCCTCCGCCGGTATCAACCAGATCAGGTTCCAAGGGTCATCGTCTCACGGACTAAATCTCAACCGGCATCACCGGTTCCCCCACATTACATCGTATTCCACTTCATATCCTACTATTATATCAGTCAAGGCAGACAATGCCAACTGCTTTTATCTATTTATGCTTGTTAACAAATACTTCCTATCATGAAACATCCAGTTCTCATCTTCTGTTGGCACGTAAACAGAGGTTAATTCACCTGCACGAAATAACTTTGCTAGTTAACCTACGGTGTTACGAGTAAGGAGCTAGTTTCGTTCATGATAACTTATACGAACAGGGGCATTATTTGAGGATCCGTCTGTATCCAATCATTTCAACGAATACAAAAAAGATGCCCCGCCCCAATGGAACATCTTTTTCAATTGAACGTTATCCTATTTTCTCATCTGTCCCTGTTTCTCCAGAAGTCACATCCTCAATTGAAACAAACTCCTCCGACATTGGACGAAGTTTCTTGGATCCTACTAAGAAATAGTAGACAATCGCCACACCAAAAATCGTCAGAATCACACCCGCCAAAGGCAGCTCCACTCCAAACAAAGGAAGAGTTGTCGTTAACACGCTGTATTTTACCACGCAGAAGAAAGAGAAAACACCCAATACTAATGCAATCGCCGGTACAACAGGGTAGCTCACCTTAAATGGTCTTTCCAAATTCGGCTCCTTTTTACGCAGCACAAACAACGAAACCATACTTAAGCAGTACATCGTAATCGCACCAAAAACGGATAGGATAATCAACGCATTTGCAAAGTTTGCTGATCCTGCTGCGATCACTCCAATCGCTCCTGGAACAATCAAGCCCCAATGCGGCACCCCGCGTTTCGAAAGATTAGACAAAAACTTAGGCAGGTATCCTGCACGAGCCAGAGCAAACGTTTGACGGGAATAACCAATAATAATACCGTGCAAGCTGGCAATTAAACCAAATAAACCGATAATGGCAACTGATTTTGGAATAAAGCTGCCTTCTCCATAAATACTTTCCAATGCCTGTGGAAGTGGATAATCCGCCGGTTTACCGGTACCGCCGCCAAGTCCTGCCGTTACGACTAAGGTTAAAATCGTTGCCACACCAAGCGTTAAAATACCGGAAATAAAGCCTTTGGGAATATCCTTCTTCGGGTCGCGCACCTCTTCTGCTGCCATCGCTCCCCCCTCAATCGCAAGGAAGAACCAAATGGCAAATGGAATCGCTGCCAAAACACCGGACCAGCCATGACTAAAAGCCATATCATTAAATATATTGGATGATTGAACATGAGGTAAACCGGCCACATAATAAATCGCGAGACCGATCAGTGCCAATACCGTTGCCACTAACTCAATGATAGCGGCACCTTTTACGCCGATGAGGTTGACCAAAATAAATAAAATAAACATTCCGACCGTTGCATAAACGGCATTAATACTTGGGATTAAGAAATTGATATACGCTCCAACAGAAACCGCAATCGCTGGAGGGGCAAATACGAATTCCAGTAAACAGGCTAAACCGGTTATAAAGCCCATAAACGGTCCCATTGCCTTTCGGGCGTAGGCAGACGGTCCGCCGGCATGAGGGATGGAAGTTGAAAGCTCTGAATAACTAAAAATAAAGGTCGTATAAAAGACAATAATAATCAGTGCGGCAATGCCGAGGCCAATGGTGCCGCCTGATTCAAAACCATAGTTCCAGCCAAAATATTGGCCGGATATGACCATCCCTACAGCAATACCCCAGAGATGAATTGGTTTAAGCGCTTTTTGTAAATGGTTGTTTCCCTGCTCCATATACCCTTCCCCTTTCAAAGTTAATCTCCTGGAAATATTAAAGTAAAACCATATCCCATACACGACTATTTCCAAAACTAGGTGTTACTAGTTTAATATAGAATTGTAGTAGGATTCACAGGATATATTATCCAAATATTATCGTGTCTTCAAAATCGACATAACATTCCGAACAGATTGGGCTGATTGATCAAGGGCTGTTTTTTCTTCAGGGGTTAACGCAATTTCAATGACTGTTTCAATCCCATCGCCGCCAAGGATCGTTGGAACCCCTAGATATAAATCCTGATAGCCATATTCCCCTTCCAGATAGGCAATACATGGCAAGATTCGTTTTTTGTCCTTTAATATGGCTTCAGCCATTTGGACCATCGAAGCTGCCGGGGCGTAGTAGGCACTGCCTTGACCTAGCAAACTGACAATCTCGCCGCCGCCTTTACGCGTTCTTTCCACAATCGCTTCAATTCGGTGAGGCGGGAGAATTTTATCAAGCGGGATTCCGCCGGCATAAGAGAATCGAACCAATGGGACCATATCATCACCATGCCCGCCAAGGACAAAACCTGAAATATCTTCCACTGACACATTCAATTCCTGAGCAACAAAAGTGTTGAAACGCGCAGTATCTAAGACTCCGGACTGACCGATAATCCTATTTTTAGGAAACCCTGTTGTTTTATAGCAAACATAGGTCATCGCATCAACAGGATTACTTAAAACGATAATGTAGCTATTCGGCGCATATTTTTTAATATTTTCCGAGACTTTCTCAATAATTTTTGCATTCGTAGAAACCAAATCATCCCGGCTCATCCCTGGTTTCCGCGGCAGCCCTGCAGTGATTAACACCAAATCAGCATCCTGTATATCCGCATAATCTGAGGTACCCGTTATATTTGCATTAAAGCCTTGGACAGGGCTTGCTTCCAGCATATCCAGTGCCTTCCCTTTGGTCGGATCGTTTTGAGACGGGATATCAACCAGAATGACATCTCCTAATTCTTTTTGCGCAATCATCAGCGTCGCTGTTGCACCTGTAAATCCTGCACCAATCACTGCAATTTTTTTACGTTTGAAAACCATGTTTCTTCCTCCATTCTTTTAAAAATTATTCTGTTTGTGCTGGAGGCTCATCTTGTTTTGCTCTTTGACCCCTTTTTGCAGGTTTTGGTTTCTCCTCGCCCTTTTTCGGCGTCTGTGCCAACATTTGCCCTACTCCCTCATCCGGACGCGGGATCACATGCGCGGTTACCAGCACCCCGACACTTTGAGCAGCATACTTGCCAGCATCGATCGCTGCCTGGACAGCCCCGACATCTCCTTCTACTAAAATCGAAACGAGTCCGGCGTCCACTTTTTCTTTTTTAACTAAACGTACATCCGCTGCTTTAACCATTGCATCTGCGGCAACGATCGAGGCAATCAGCCCTCTAGTTTCAATCATTCCTAAGGCTTTTGACATCACTTACGCACCTCCTTCAACATCAATAGAATCGATAATTCCGATAATGACAGCATCAATCGGCATTCTATGGTCACCGATAATATTTGCCGCCGCACTTCCCGTTGTGACCATCACTTTATCTCCGACTCCGGCACCAATCCGATCCACCGCAATAAACGGTGAAAGGATAGGCGCCCCGGATGGAAGCTCCGGCTGGACAAATAAATATTTTAATCCTGTTAGATTCTCTTCCTTCCTTGTCGCCCATACATTTCCTATCACCGTTCCAACTAACAAAAAATCATCCCCTTAAACTAATTCATAACCTGGATGCTTTTTTTCAACTCTCTTGCAACTTCTCGTGCCAATGGAGTCACAATTGTGCCTTTCCGAACCAATATCATCTCGTACTGACATGCCTGCACATCTCTTTTGGTTAAGAGATTTTTTTGAAAATGAACTTCTTTTGGTTCGTTTTGTTCAGGTGATACCTGATTGGTCACAGGCTGGGGTTTTACTAAAGGCTCCCCATCCTTAACAATGAAACCAGCCTGACCGCTTGTAATGAACCCGGCATTAGCTTCATCGGTATCGATATGCATTTCAAGCAGATATCTCGGTGAAACCCTTATAAGTACTTTTTCAAACGAAACCGGGCGTTCCCCTTCTGTTCGGATTCGTACATACTCGCCGTTTTCAACGCCAAAATAAGCGGCATCCTCAGGGTGCATATGAATATGAGCCTGGGCAATGATCAGTCCTTCATTTTTGAAAATACTTCCTTTGGGCCCTGCCAGAGTAATCGGTGCAGAACCAGCAATATTGCCAGATTCCCTTATCGGCGGTTTCAACCCTAGCTTTACTGCATCCGTTCTGCTGACTTCCACTTGTGTTAAAGAACGAGCCGGACCGAGGATTCGCACTTTTTCAATGCTTCCTCTTGGTCCGACAATGACCACCGTTTCATTAGCCGCAAATTGACCGGGCTGAGACAAGTCCGCTTTTTTCGTTAACTCATACCCTTTGCCAAAAAGCGTTTCTAAATCAGCTTGACTTAAGTGGCAATGGCGGGCAGAGACAGCCATCGGGATTGTATTGGGTCTGAAGTCCTTTTTTAACAATTGCTGAATCACTTCTTCAACAACCGTTCGAATAGATTGTTCATTCATCGAATTGGCTCCTTACTTCTTACACTTCCACTTCTAATTTTGGTAAAATGCTCTCCAATTCGTTGTGCGGACGTGGGATGACATGAACAGATAATAGTTCACCAACACGTTCTGCTGCTGCCGCACCTGCTTCAGTTGCCGCTTTAACCGCACCTACATCTCCGCGGACAAGAACCGTTACAAGCCCGCCGCCAACATGTACTTTACCTATTAAATGTACGTTTGCTGCCTTTACCATTGCATCTGCTGCTTCTACGGATGCTACCAAACCTTTTGTTTCCACCATTCCTAATGCTGTTAATTCTCTAGCCATTGTAAATTCCTCCTATTAATTCATTTGATATTTTTTTAATACTTGATTTACCAATTCAGAAATTACCTGCGAATCTAGCTGGCCCGATACATTCACATTGCTTAAAACATGATTCACAATCTCGTCTACATGGTTGCTGGCACCCCATTGTGGAGCAGGACTTTTGCTGGATGGTTTTGGAACGTTAACCTCTTTTGTTCCATAGGCCATTCTTTTGATATTGATTAAATGGCGGGCCGTTAGATTGTCTGAAGTAATATTACCGCCAAATGATCCACAGCCAAGTGTCAGCGATGGCATCAATTCCGTTGTGGCTCCAACCGCACCAATGGAAGAAAGAGTATTCACCATCAGTCGTGATACTGGCATGAATAGCGCAAATTCACGGGCTACATTGTCATCATTGGTGTGAAGGGATAAGCTATGTCCCATCCCTCCTAAATTTAAGATTTTCACACACAGCTCTTTTGCACTTTCATAGCTTTCAGCTGTATAAATCGGAAAGATCGGCGCAAGTTTTTCAATGGAAAAAGGAACGTCCTTCCCTATCCGCGTTTCTTGCGCAATTAAAATCGTTGTGTCGGCTGTAACGGAAATACCCGCCAATTCCGCAATCTTGAAAGCACTTTGACCAACAATTGCCGGATTCAGCTTTCCTGGCAATGGTGAAATCACCTTTTCTAAAAGTGATTTCTCCTGCTCATTTAAGAAATAGGCGCCATTATTTTTAAGCTCCCTTACGGCCATTTCTTTGACATTCTGGTCAACCACAATGGCTTGTTCCGTTGCACAAATCGTGCCGTTATCAAACGTTTTGCTTTGAACAATCATTTTGACCGCTTTTTCGATATTGGCGGTTTTTTCGATATAGACGGGCACGTTTCCAGGACCGACACCATATGCAGGCTTACCTGAACTGTAGGCAGCACGGACTAAATCTTTTCCGCCAGTTGCTAAAATCAAATTAATATCACGATGGTGCATTAATTCAGTGGTTGCTGCCATTGTTGGTTTTGAGATCCAGCCAATAATTCCGTCCGGCGCTCCCGCATCAACGGCTGCCTCCAAACAAATCTTTAAAGCGGCGACTGAGCATTTCACTGCCCGTGGGTGCGGACTAAATACGATTCCATTTCTTGTTTTTAGTGCGATTAATGCTTTAAAAATCGCACTCGAAGTTGGATTTGTCGTTGGAATGATCCCGGCAATCACCCCAAAAGGTGAGGCGACTTCGACTATTTTCTTTGTACGGTCCTCGTTAATGATTCCAACTGTCTTCTCGTTTTTAATAGATTCATAGACAGCATGTGAACCGACGTCATTTTTCATTTTTTTATGTTCGACTACACCCATTCCGGTTTCTTCGACCGCCATCTGGGCTAATTCAAGTGATTTGGCAGCAGCCGCTTCGGCAGCCCGTTTCACAATTTTGTCGACTTGTTCTTGGGAAAACGCCAAGTACTTTTGCTGTGCTTCTTTAGCTTTCTGAACTGCATCCCGCATTTCCTGAATGGATTGTAAATCTAAATCAAATGGCAACAGGGACACTCCTTTCTCTCTTGTTTTTTGTTTAAAATTACACGTATGCAGCATTATCCGCCTATTATATAGGAATCTAATACTGTCGTGGATTTCTCGCAATTTCGATAATCACAGCACGAAAAGCATCCGCTGCCGCCTGGCATGCCGATTGCGACCCGGTCAATAGCCCACCTCCAAAGTTTGTTTCCGAAGGCGGTCCAAAAAACTTAACCAGCTCTACATCAGCAGCCTTTAACGCCGCATCCATTCCATACACCGCCTCAAGCGGCGGAGCAATCAAATAGGCTAGTGCTTCTCCTTGATTAATCCCTGCCTCAGCTGATAGATAAGAACCGGTTCTTGCCACGACATGGGCATACAATGCATGGCTTTTTTCCTCATTGATTGCCTCAAAATACGCTTCATTTTCTGCGGTTTGAATCACCGCATCAATCCCGCTTTTCACTTCATCTGGACTTGGACCGGCCAACACGCCGATCATTTCACCAGACAATGGCCCTGATGTATGCGCGGAACCTGCGTAGAAGGACTTTGCATAGACAACATCAACATCTGCGCGTTTCGTTGCTTCATCAAGAGCTGTATAGCCGACATCGTCAATCGTTGAGGTAAAAATCGCTAAACTCCGTTGATGGGCTTTTAACTGAAACTGAGCTGCTAAGGCAGGGTCAACGTTTGGAATAATCCGAACAGCCAAGATATTTGCATGAATTTGTTCTAATGCCATTTATTAACCCTCCCCTTATTGCTCTTTTTGTACTAGCGAAACACCGCTGGCTTCATATTTTAATATTTTTTGCACGAGAGTTCCGATATAGGCGCCGGCCTCCACCGGTGGAATGCCGCCCTTATGAATATTGGAGATGACCATCCGGTCGGCCTCAATGGTGCCGTGGCGTGGTTCGTAGCAGAGATACGCACTTAACGATTCCGCACTCACGAGACCTGGACGTTCACCAATCAAGTAAACAATCACTTTCGGTTTTAGGATCTCCCCAACATCATCCATTGCCGCCACCCGGCCTTTTTCGATAAAAAATGGTGTTCCGACATCGAGCCCTAAGCTTTGAAGCGATTGATTAAGAGATAAATAGACATCCTCTAAATTTTCCTCGATCGCTTTCGAACTTAAGCCGTCAGAAATTATAATTTGAACCGTCGGAGACTTTTTACATTTTTGATCAATTAATTGTTTTGCCTCATCAGAGAGCTTTCGGCCGAAGTCAGGACGGCGGACATAGACCTCTTTGTCGGTAACCTTCGTGTTAACTTTTAATAAGGATAAGCTTTCAAGTATTTTCGGATCGACATCACCATAAACGGCATCGACTGCTGCCGCATGGTCAAAGCGAAACTTCAGCCAAGTGGCCGTTTTGGGCCTTAATCCCGCACGGCCGACGCCAATTCTTGCCGGTGTTTTGCTAATTAAAAGATCCAGCTCTTCCTTATTAATCGGATTTTCAAGTCCTACAGGCGGCTTTGGTTCAAGAAGTATTTCTTTTTCATGGGCTGACACCGTGCAGCCCGGACTTTGATTGCACTCTGTTTCAACATGATTCGTCCGGTGGCTCCAAAATTTCACTTCCACTTTTGCCGATGTATCAACGTTCGTCTTTTTCTTAACTTCTTCCACCGCCGCACCGCCAGCAGCGGTCTTCGTCTGCAATTTTTCAACCACCATTTTCGTGATTTGTTCCACTAACTCAGGATTCACTCCTTACACCTCCTATCGCGAAAAAATCGTCGGGTCACCTGCATATTTACTTAATTTCCCGTTTTCAAAAATCCCCATTTTCTCCAGCCATGCTTCAAATGATGGTGCCGGCCGTTTATTCAGCGTCTGTCTTAATGTCGCAACATCGTGATAACTTAAGCTCTGGTAATTGAGCATACAATCATCACCCATTGGTGCAGCGATAATAAAATTCACCCCTGCCGCGGAAAGCAGCACGCCAAGATCTTCAATGTCATTCTGGTCTGCTTTAATATGGTTCGTATAGCAAATATCAACGCCCATTGGAATGCCATGCATTTTTCCCATAAAATGATCTTCAAGACCGGCTCGAATCACTTGTTTGTTGTTGTACAAGTACTCTGGTCCGATAAAGCCGACTACCGTATTGACAATATACGGGTCATAGTAGCGGGCAAAGCCATAATTCCGGGATTCCATTGTCAATTGGTCGATATCATAATGAGCTTCGGCGGATAATTCCGAGCCTTGACCTGTCTCAAAATACAAACGTTGTGGACCAGTTCCTGTACCGTATACTTTCGCCATTTCATTGGCTTCCGCCAAGAGGGAAGCGGTAATCCCGAAAGAACGATTCGCCGCTTCGGTTCCGGCAATACTCTGGAAAATCATATCTGCCGGCGCCCCCTGCTGGACCGCTTTCATTTGAGCTGTCACATGGGCAAGCACACAGTTTTGCGTTGGAATTTCCCATTTTTGAATAAAGTCATGTGTCGCATGCAATAACCGTTTTACACTTTCAACGGAGTCATCTACCGGGTTTATTCCAATTACTGCATCTCCAATCCCATACGCAAGCCCTTCTTTCATTGAGGCCATCATCCCGTCGACATTATCCGTCGGATGGTTTGGCTGCAGCCTAGAGGCTAACACTCCTTTTTGACCAATCGTAATATTGCATTTGGATAAAACTTCAATTTTATTGGCGGCATGGACTAAATCGAGGTTGGACATGATCTTTGCCACCGCTGCAATCATTTCACTATTCAGACCTCGGCTGAGGCGTTTCAAGTCTTCACCGGTAGTTGAATCGTTCAGGATATACTCGCGAAGCTCCGAAACAGACCAATTTTTAATCGATTGATAGATGGGTTCGTTGATCTGACCCTCGATAATCCTTGAAACCTCATCCTCTTCAGGAGATAGCATGGGATTTTCCCTAATATCTAGTAGTGTTAAATAGCTCAACACTTGTTTTGCTGCGATTCTTTCCTGAACGGTCTCAGCAGCGATCCCTGCTAAGCGGTCGCCGGATTTTTCTTCATTTGCTTTCGCAAATAAATCTTTTAGTGAGGAAAATTGATAGACGGTACCTAAATAGGTGGACTTTAATCTCATAAGAATGCCCCCTTTCGTCATTTCTGGAATGTTAATGTTTTTATGATGACAGGAACAACATCGGTTTCGAGCACTTGGCCTATATCCAAATAGTCCCCATTTTCAACTTTAATTTGATCAATACAAATGACGGATTGCACCGGAGCCTTCCGCTTGAGTGTTTGCCCGAGAACTTTTGCATAATCCCGGTCAAGCACAAGGACCAACTCTTGAGTTTGATTCGGTTTTTGTTTCATTGCTTTGAGGATGTATTCAGCAAATTCATCGATTTCACGGAATTTTAAGTAAGGCAGTTCTGAAAAATAAACCGCAAAATTCTGTCCCTCACGCTGTGGGTCATAGAGATCGAGTGCTTCCTCAATCCGCTTGGATAATTGGTTTATTTCCGTTTTAAAATCACCCTCGAATCGAATCTGGTAAACCGGCAAGTTTTTCATCGGCAATTTACGATTATCAACTTCAATGGTTGCGCCGCTGATTTCAGTCGTTTGCATTCCGGCGCCCAGCACTGTGGCCCGAACCGTTTCCTGCGGCTTTACCCAAGTCCATTGAGCAAGACTTGAGCTTTCCTTTAAGGAGGCGGCTAACATCAACCCGATATCATCGTATTTGGCCGACTGTACGATTCCGGTCTCATGCTGATAAATGCATTCACTTATCCCGCCTGAGAACATAATCGCCTCAATATCTTCCACCCAGTTAGGTTCATGCCCTAGCAGCAACGTTAGATCCTCGTTTGTGAGTGCCTTTTTTAACATCCGCGCAATGACATCTGCCATAAAATCGGTTACTTGTTTTATCGCTGATGGATTTTGGTTTTGCCCCTCCACCATCCTTGAATCCCATTGTCGCAGTAAATTTTTAACAGGCGGAGAAATACTCTGGATTTTATTGTCGTTACATTCAATTAATCTGCCGCCTACATGAAGCGTACAGGTTCCACAAAGTCTGCCAGATTTATAAACGGCCACATTGGCTGTACCCCCGCCGATATCGATATTAGCGATAACCTTCCTCGTATCTTTCGAATATTCATAGGCGCCCGATCCCTTAGCGGCAATAATTCCTTCTAAGTCAGGACCAGCTGTTGCAACTAGAAACTCCCCAGCCTGGTCAGACAGCTGATGCAGCATTACTTCTGCATTTGACTTTGTGGCTGTTTCACCCGTAATGATCACTGCTCCCGTTTGAATATCCTTTGGCTCAATACCTGCTTTCTGATATTCCTTTCTGACAAAGTCTTCAATTTTTTCAATATCAATGGCGGTTGGTGAAAGCAGCGGTGTCCGGTAAATCGGGCTGCGATGGATGACCTGTTTGTCAATGATTTCAATTCGCGGCACATGTGCCCCGCCAGCCATATTCATTAACGTGAGCCGGCTGATTACCAGCTTTGTTGTACTTGTGCCTATATCGATTCCCGCACTGATCATTTCTTCTTTTTGCGGGCCTTTGAACTTCATCTCAACTCCCCCAAAAAACAAAAAGCGCCCCTTGTAAACTATCCCAAATTAGATAGTTTAAAAGAGGCGCCATTGCCATTAAATTCATTTGTTATTCATAATATAAATTATTTTCTGGATATTGTAAAGGCTTTCATTTAAAAAATTACAAATGGGGATGGATTTCCTTCAAAATACTTCTTCATTTCATGTGTCGAACGGAAGTTTACCAGATTCCGGATCTCCTCTATTCCTTTATTTTTTAGGGAAGAGGTAATGACAATCGGACCTTTGGTTACGATTACCTTTTTTAACAAAGAAATGGCTAGTTCAACGTCAGCCTGGTCTGAATCACTTTTTGTGACCACCCCAATGGGGATTTTATTGATTCCGCTGCTGAATCCTGGCGGGAAAATCATTTTCTTCTTGGTCGCATCCTGTAAATACAGGACATGTGTCACTTCTAATGCCGTTGCCATGATATTTTTATAGTAGAACGGGTTTTCACAATATTCTCCTGGGGTATCAACAATCCAATCGTAGTAATTCAGCGACTGCGTTTTGACAGCAGGCACGTCCCGGTCAAGCAATGCATTTGTTAACGTCGATTTTCCGGCCCCAATGGAACCGATCAGCATGGCTCGGTTCTTTTTCGTCATCATATTTCCTCCTTTCTTGAAAAATTCTATTTTCTGATTCTATGACTTCGTGATCTCCGCCGGGGTATATTTCAGCGTATCCTGCAAAAAACGGTTGATTTCCTGCATCGCCATTTCTACCTCTGAAACATTGCCGACAATCACAAGACTTCCGGTAAAGCGATCCAAAAATCCTAACTTGACATTAGCCGATTTGGTGGCTAAATCTCCGGCAATAATCACCGTCTCACTTGGGGTCAGCGTCAAAATCCCTAATGCCCCAGCCTCCTGTATCCCCAGTTTTTCAAACATATCCGGGTCCGGATTGGCAATAATATGGCTTAAAGTTACCTGTTTCCCTGGGACAAACTCCTGTATAAACCTCTTTTTCTCTTCGTTCACGACAAACCCGCCTCTCAAATTAATAAAAAAAATGCCTAATAGACTTTATTTTTATAAAAAATAAAACCTACTAAGCACCTTTGCTTCATCTATTCACTTGTAAACTAACTTGGGTACTTCAAAATAATGTACTTTGCCACTTTTTCCAATGGCATTTGTTTTTTCATGCTAAGGTCTCTAATCTTATTGTAAGCCGTTTCCTCCGGTAAATTCAATTGTTTCATTAAAATTCCTTTTGCTTTTTCAACAATCTTTCGGTTTTTCAGTTCCCGATTCATTTCTTCTACTTTTTCTTTATAAAGAATAGCATTTTCTGCCTGCTTCAAAGCAATTTCAACCGCAGGAATCAAGTTAGCCTCCGAAATCGGCTTTACAAGATACCCTAAAATATTTGCCTTCTTCGCTTTTTCTATATATTCCTTTTGACTATAGGCCGTTAACAGCAAAATCGGGATATTGAATTTGTTGGAAATAATCTCACTGGCCTTTAAACCGTTCAGCTTCGGCATTTTAATATCCATGATCATTAAGTCAGGTTTAAGGCTGTAAGCCAATTCAATTGCTTTCTCGCCATCAGCTGCTTCAGCCACAACATCATAGCCAGCATCTTTTAACATGAGGGAAACATCCAATCGGACGATGGACTCATCTTCAACAACGATAATTCGCTTTTTCATTCCTTAATCCTCCCACGCAAAGGGAAATTCGACGGTTACTTCCGTTCCTTCACTTGTTCCTTCAATGGAAAAATGGCCCGATAAATCATGTTCTATCATCATTTTAACAATATCAAGCCCTAATGACGGCTTCATAGAAGGAGTATAGCCAATTCCATTATCTTTTACAAGGACTCTTACTGCAGAAGCCTCTTCCTGGATGACTACATCAATTTGGCCCTCTGTCATCTCCGCAAATGCATGCTTCACACAATTTTGAATTAATTCATTTATAACAAGAGCAACGGAAACAGCTAGATTCGATTTAATAAGGATCTTTGGGCCGGAATAGTCGATCGAAATCAATTTTCCTTCATGATCTTCACTTAAGACCAGCATATTCCCAATTTTTTCTATTAAACTAACAATCTCTACATCATCCTGATTTTCAGAATTGGATAAGATGATTTCATAGACAGAGGCAATACTTAAAATTCGGTTGAGGCTTTCGATAAAATAAAACTTGCTTTCTTCGGGGACCCCTCTTCGCATCTGCAGCCGAAGAAGACTCGCTACCGTTTGCAAGTTATTTTTTACACGATGATGGATTTCCCGGATGGCCACAGTCTTTACGGTAAGCTCCCTCTCCTTTTGGCGCAGCTCTGTTAAGTCACGAAAAATGATAAACGATCCGCTATTTTTCTCATGCTGCACAAGAGCAATTTTTTTCATTTGAAAGACTTTATTTTGAATGATGATTTCTTGGACCACAAGTTCATCCGGCAGCCTGCAAATTTTTGCAAGGTTAGGAAAATAGGAAGTAAAAAGATTGCCGCTTTTACATTCCTCCGAACACATTTCTAAAACAAGATTCATCGCAGCAGGATTCGAATATTGAATCTGTAAATCCTCGTCAATAATGAATAGAGATTCCTCAATCACATCTGGGATAAAAGGGCGATTTTCAGCCATTCCCAGTAAGAGTTCGCTAAGTGTCTCATTCGCTTCTGTTAGCGCTTTCAGTTTATTTTGATTTTGGAGCTTATCACTGTTGTCTTTCTCCATGATCAACGTGCCAATCACTCGGTTATGAATTCCAACAATCGGAACAACGCTTTGTTCGACTTTTTTCCCTTCCTGGGTTAAGGCATGATTGAGAAAAAGCGGCTTACCTGTCCGAAACGCATAAAAAACTGCAGGCTCAAACGTTTCGTAGGCAAACTTTCCTACCACCGGATTTTTATAGACAGAATTGGCCGTTGCAGGTGCTGCTTCTGCCACCACAATAGCATGCTTTTTTTCACTTGTTTGGCAATCTACAAACACATTTGCTTGATTTAAATCGGCAATTAATTGCACGTTTTGAACCACTTCTTGGATCTTTTGTATGTCTTGTTCCGATAGGTCTGTGTGAAGCTGACATAGAGTTACTACGGTGTTCATCTCAGTTTTAAACATGTCATAGCCCCAATCTTTTATCTTTAAATATATAAAAATATTTTATATATCATTTATCATAGTGTCAATCTTCTGTTTTTTACAAAAAATGGTTCACTGTGCCCGGTATTAATTGTTAAATAAAGTCATTTATAAAAAAGATTTGATAATTTGTTTAATAATACAACCACAAATTATAAATGACTAATTTCTAGCCAAAAGCAAGAACAAAAAAGCACACGTTATTTCCTATACTCCACTCTAAAGAGGAGTTGCCGCTGCAACCCCAATTTTAATTTCTTATATCTAATGGAGAAAATTTCACCATAAAAAATGCACCTCGAATTGTTAGAGTGTGTCTAACAATTCGGGTGCAGTCCATTATTCTTCGGCTTTTCTGCTTATTAGACTTTAGATAGTGTTTACTTAGTCACTCCATACTCAGTAATCTTTACTTTCACATTAGTTTTAATTGGAAGCTCACGATAATAAGCTTTATATTTGTTGACATTAAATGATCGGTCTTGGCTTTTTATGATATCGCCCAATCCAATTGGGTCTACATTTAGTTCTTGGATTGTAGCGATAATCTTTTTGTAATCTTTCGAAATTTGCTTTTCCATCTCCTTCTCAAGACCTTGCACCACTTTTTGATTATTTATCGTTCCTTTATGTTCTCTTACTACCCCATTGATTGAGATATCAATTCTAACTTTGGGGACTGACTTTGATGTGTCCACTGTATAATGCCTTTTAGCCTTCACATTCTCAACAACTGCTGAATTGCGCCCATTATGGATTGGGAAGATACCAGATTCAAAGTTCTCTACGAGCGTTTTAAACGCAAAGGTTTGTTTAAAAGGAATTTTTCCAACGTATCTATCGTCTTTAAATAAGGCAATTCCATTTATTTTCACTTTCCCGTTCTTCATTTTTAATAGCGGAAGAAAAGGATCTCCCCCTTTTGAAAAATACAAATACTTCATTTGATGAAGATTCGTCTTAGGAATTGTCCCTTTTTCGATGTATTTTTCTAATAAAGTTGATATGTAGAGACCAGTGTCTGTTGATGGAAATTTTTTAATGATATAATCTTTTGCCTTGCCTTCGACAACTGCAAGAAGAACTCGCGAACCTATACTTGGTTCTCGACTAAGATAATCAATAAATTCATAAATTCCATGCTCCGCCAGCTCTTCACTGTACAAGGCTACTTCCAACTTACCACTAAATAAAGGTTTATCGGCCTCGGAATCAAGTTTTGCTCGATTCTCTCGTATAAGACTGGAAACGTCTGAAAACGTTTGAGTAGAGATAGTTTTATCTGGTTTAAATACTGGAATGGAAACCGTGCCCCTGACATAATTAGCATCTACGTAATCATAACCTACAGCAGTAACAAGATCGATATCATCAATAATTTTTTCTTCAGAGACACATCCTGTTAATAAAATCATGAGGACAATATTAATAAAGCTCAGTTGAAGTTTTTTCATTTATTTTTTCTCACCTTGCTGTAAATAAAATAGCTGATAAAGATGAAAGGAATGTAACCAAAAAAGACAAAATATCCTGCGAAAGAAAGCGAATTACTTAATAGTTTTATTTGGCTGTGAGTTTTAACAAACGGAACAACAAACAACGTAACTAAAAGCGAAAACAACAGGGCTTTTCGCTGCTTTACTCCAAACGTTTGTTTTGCTCCTCTCATAAATGCCCAGTATGCTAATGTAATGTTCGGAAGGATAACTAAAGCCCAGGAGCTGATCCCTATATACTCAAATCTTTCAACAAAAGGCATTTCGATTATCTTCCATAAATCTAATGTCGGCCAAAGATTTGTTTTCAGCTGCTCCTCACTATAGAATACAATGGTTACAATATAAGTGATCAGATAGATTAAAATACTGAATACAACGCCAAATTGTGCCCATTTTTGTGATTTCTCCGGATTCTTAATAAATGGATAATAGATAAACAGTGTAGAAAATCCAATATAGCTAAGGGACATTTGTTTAGCCGACAACATGATTTCATTTATTGAATGATGAAAAATTGGCAGTAAATTGTCATAATGAGCAAATTCCAGTGGAAAAATTAAAGTAAGAATTAAATAAAGCGGCAGCATTACTCCGAAAAAGCAAATACCTGTTACAATTCTAAATCCACCTTCTACGATATAGTAAAACAAAGGAAAAAAAATCACACATAACGATAGTAGACTGACTCTCGGAAACATCCATACTTGAATTACTTCAAAATATGTTCGCATGATAACGATTGAAATTAACAGGAAATAAATAAGTAAGAAGATATTAAAAAGGTTCCCTATCCACTTCCCAAATATTTTTTTGTTAATGGCGATGATATCTGTCTTTTCCTTGTTTAGCACACGATACATCATCCAAATTAAAATATTAATATACATCCCTGATATTATGATCGAAATCCATGCATCATTCCCCGCCCATTTGACGATTTCCGCTTGAAAAGAAAGGACACCAACTCCAATTTGGATAGAATTTACCAAGAATAAAACAAGATAAGGTGAAACTTGAAATCTTTCCTCAACTGTAGATTGCATTACTTCACACACCAATCACTCATCAACATCTTTTTTTTCCTTCGCTTTTTTAGGATTAAAGCGCAGCGAATTTCCCGTTTGCAGTTTTATTGGTCTATTGGGATTTGCTGAGAACGGAAACCTAAAAAATGCGTCTTTTAAATCTTGCATACGAGTAGGATAAATTGGTTCCAAAAATGGTCTTCCTAATGATGTTAAGCGCAGCAAATGGGCAAGCATATAACAAAAACAAACGACTACTCCTAACATCCCGAAAAAGTTTGCAAATAATAAAAATGGAAAACGTATTAAGCGTATTGTGTTACCCATTTGATACACAGGAGTCGTAAATGAAGCCAACGCCGCCAATGCAACAATAATAAGCAAAACATTACTTGTAAGACCAGCTTCAACTGAAGCGGTTCCTATAACAATCCCTCCCACGATACCAATTGTTTGTCCTACCTTTGTTGGCAGTCTGGCACCCGCTTCTCTTAATAGCTCAATCGTTAATTCAAGAAAAATGGCTTCTAAAATCGGTGGAAGTGGAACCTCACGTCTGGATGTTATAAGAGTTCCCATCAAATCCTTTGGAATTAATTCATAATGAAACGTTAAAGTGGCAACGTAAATCGGTGTAACCAGGATCGAAAAAGATACGGCAAATAATCGAATTATTCGAAATGATGAAGCGATAATCGGGTTTAAAAAATAGTCTTCAAAGGCTGCAAAAAATTCAATAAGGGATGTAGGCCCAATTAATGCATGAGGCGAACCGTTTACTAATACCACTACCTTCCCTTCAGAAAGAACAGCAGCAACACGATCTGGTCTTTCCGTATCGACTAACTGTGGGAATAAGGATAACTGATTATCAGAAATCATTTGTGTAATATATGAGCTATCAATGACTTGGTCAAATTCAATATCTTTCACCCGTTGTAAAACCGTGTTTACATTTTCTTCATTTGCGATACCTTCAATAAAAATAACAGATATATTTGTTTTTGATAAACTGCCAATTTCAAATTGTTTTACCGTTAACTCAGGGATGGGCAATCTTTTTCGGATTAAATTTAAATTAATCGACATAGATTCCACAAAAGATTCTTTAGGGCCTACTACAGAAAATTCAACCTCCGGCAGTGAAATAGCACGTGATTGTTTGGATTCTGCCTGGACTAATACACATGTTACATCGAATTCATGTAGTTGAATTACGATATAACCAGTATGAATTTTTGCATTAATAATATCCACATCGCTTGTAATCATAATATTTTCAATGGGTAAAACAGATTTTATGTTTTCTAAGGAAGTACCTCGAGCTTTATCTAAATGACACATTATGTCTTTATGTAAAATATCAGGATCGACAAGGGACTGATTATACGATATCCAATACTCATGCTCAAATTTAGGATAACAATAGTGAATGAAGTCATCCGAATTCATCGATTTCTTGATTAATTCATTGAGACTATTTAATGAAGTAAACTCATTTCCCTCCTGTGCCTTAAACTCTCTTGGTTTAAATTTTGGTTTTTTGAACATTTATTTACGTCCTTTAAAGTTGTATGCTTCGTTGTTAATATTTTCTACATTATTGTTAATTTATAAACATTTTGGTGCCTGACACCATCTGTGGACATATTGTATATTCTGTCCTTTTCCGGTGTACACTCTTTCTTGCAGTTAGAGGATGGCATAAGTAGAAAAGAAATGTTTAAGAGTATTTAGCAAGGTGATGCAATTCCTACAAAAATCCTTGCTAGTTTACCGATCAGTTTCATAATTGATTTCATTTTCTTTATCTTCTTAACCTTCACATTATGGGAATGCATGGCTTTAAATTCAGGGTTATTCATCACAAGGCTCATGGTTGCTAAGTAGAGGAAACGTCGAAGTCTTGACCTTCCACGCTTCGAAATAACAATCTGACCTTTCCACTTGCCAGAACTTGCTTCAGCTAGATGTAATCCTGCATGACGTAAAAGAGAGTTTCCGTGAGACAATCCACTTAGATTACCTGATTCACCTAGGATCCCAGCTAATGAAATTTCACTTATTCCTTTAATCATAAGTAGTTTTTTTGCAAATGGAATATTGTTGAGATCTTCTGTAACTAGTTGTTTTACAGCGAGGTCATATTCTTCTAATAATTGTTCTAGATGGAATTTATAAGCATCCAGTGCTTGTCCCGTTCCAATAGAAGATTTTGCTAGATTGATCAGTAATTGATCCTTTTTAGGTCCTGGTTGTCTTTTCATTAATGACTTCCATCCCCTCTGGACATCTATTGACTCCATTGAAGATATTTCAGCTGGAGTTGGAAACAAACGAAGGGTTGCGATTGCACCTTTGCACGAAACATCGTTAAACACTTGTCGCAACTCTGGAAAGACAACATCTACCCATCGATTTATTTGATTAATAGACATTACGAGACGCTTTACAATCACATCACGATTAGACATTAGCACTCTAAGTTTCTCAAATGATTCTGATGATGGGCGAATAAAGGAATAGTAGCCGTTTTTGACCATATCCGCGATAACGAGCGCATCTTTTTTATCACTCTTTGATTGAGTATTATCACGATTTTCTTTATTCCTT
>NZ_JBGBPR010000036.1:0-36762 GCF_041106275.1 Neobacillus sp. BF23-41 | reverse complement strand
GAACACGGAAGTTAAGCTTCTCAGCGCCGATGGTAGTTGGGACACGCGTCCCTGTGAGAGTAGGACGTTGCCAGGCATATCTTAGAACAACTCATTTTTGGGTTGTTCTTTTTGTTATGTGGAGAAACTAATTTGTTTTTAGATGATTAGGGCCTTATTCAAGCGGCTCTAAGTACGTCTCACAGATTGTTTATCCTTTTGAAGGCTAGCCATAAATATTATTTATGGAATACAATCAAATAACGGTATTTTATTAATCGCTGTTTATACCGTACTATTTAGTTAAGGAAACACATGACTAATAGGAGGGGTAAACGTGGATAAACGAAATTATGATGTAGTTGTAGTTGGGGCAGGGAATGCAGCTTTGTGTGCAGCGATTGCGGCAAAGGAAAATGGTGCTGAAGTACTTGTTTTAGAGCGCGGGCCAGTAGAAAAGCGTGGAGGAAATTCATTTTTTACAGATGGAGCGATTCGTGTTGCTTACAATAATTTAGAAAGCATAAGAAGAATAATACCTGATATAACGGATGAGGAAGCAGAAAAGATCGTAATGCCTGAATACACTCAATCTGACTTTTATAATGATCTAATGCGAGTAACAGACGGAAATAGTGATCCTGTACTAGCAAATCAGCTTATTGCTAAATCTTATGAAACACTTTCGTGGATAAGTAATCATGGAATTAAATTTGAATTAAATTACGAAAATCAATCCTTCGAACAAGATGGTAAACGTCATTTTTGGGGTGGACTTCCAATAAAAACTGAAGATAAGGGCGTTGGTTTAATAAAAAGGCTCTTTGATAAAGCAGAAAAAATCGGGATTGATATCTGGTATAATTCGCGGGCAATCGAGTTAGTAACTGATAATGAAAATATTACTGGCATTAAAATAGAACAAATCGAGAAAGTGACAACAATCAATACGTCTAGTGTAATTTTAGCTTGTGGTAGTTTTGAAGCGAACAAAAAAATGAGAAGTGAACATATAGGAGAAGGATGGGAATCCGCGATTGTGAGAGGGACTGAATATAATACTGGAGACGGAATAACTATGGCTTTAGCAGTTGGTGCGCAAAAATATGGTGAATGGAATGGCTGTCACTCGATTGGGACAGATTATAATGCTCCTAAATTTGGTGACTTTAACAAGCCTGGTGATATATTTAAAAAGTCTTCATTTCCTCTTGGTCTTTTGATTAATAATGAGGGAAATAGATTTGTAGACGAAGGGGCGGATTTTCGGAACTACACATATGCAAAATATGGTCGTGAAGTCTTAAAACAGCCTGGTCATTCTGCTTTCCAACTTTTTGATGCTCAAGTACGTCCGATGCTTAGAAAGGAATACAATCTAGAAGAAGCCACTTATTATAAAGCTGATAGTCTTGAAGAATTAGCAGAATTGATGTCAATTGATAAAGAACAATTTTTAAAAACGATAACAGAATTTAATGCAGCAGTTCAAGAAGGAGACTATAATCCAACAGTGAAGGACGGAAAAGGAACAGTTGAAATTACTCCACCAAAAACAAACTGGGCATTACGAATCGACCAAGCTCCTTTTTATGCATATCCAGTTACTTGTGGTATTACCTTTGCTTTTGGCGGATTACATGTAAATCCAGAAGGAGAGGTCTTAAACCAAGAAGGAAGACCTATAGCTGGGTTATTCGCTGCTGGTGAAATGGTCGGTGGCATCTTCTACAAAAATTATCCAGGTGGGTCAGGATTAATGTCAGGAGCCGTTTTTGGAAAATTAGCTGGTACATCAGCTGCCAATTATTCTAAAGAAAAGATAAGTATTTCATAAATCACAATAAAAAAGCATCTGCCATGCCTCAGGCAGATGCTTCTATTAAATGTAAAGACTGTACTTTAATGATTAACTTCTACCCTTTAAATTCATTTTCCATAAACTCAACAAATGCCTTAACAATGTTTAATTCTAATGAATCTTTGTGGTAGAACATCCATGTCTTACGGACAATGGGGTTGCCGTCAATTGTTGTAATATCCGTTTTATAAACATCATTGACATCATTTAAAATCATGCTTGGCAAGATTGCATAGCCTAATCCATTAACAACCATTTTTTTGCAAGTATCCACTTTATCGACTTCTATACTGACAAGCGGTGGTTGGGTGAAATGTTCAGACCACCAATTATTGATGGAATTCTTCAACAGTGAGTCAGTATGATAATCGATTCTTGGTAAGTTAGGGAGGTTATGTATATCTATTTTTTCTTTAGAAGCGATACAAATGGTCTCTTCAAATAATAAATGTTTGTGATCTTTCCAGCTGAAATCTCCTTTAACAATACCAATATGGACATCTTGATTGTAAATTAAATGGGCGATGTGACTGCTGAAACCAGTCGTTACTTTGAATTCAATAGTAGGATAACGTTCTTTGAATAGCTTTAATAGGTTAGGAAGCATGTAATCAGTAAAAAAGGTAGAGACACCTAATCTTAATGTTCCTGCTACATTGTCCTCCATATTAAGAACATTTTCCTTAATTTTTTGTATGTTTAGAAGCATTTCATGCGCACTTTTCGCTAAATACTCTCCTTGTGGGGTAAATTGAACTCCACGTCTGCCTCGATTGACAATTGTTATCCCAAATTCCTTTTCTAATTGCTGTAAGCGGTTTGTCAAAGCTGGTTGAGAAATATACAAATGTTGAGCAGCCTTTGTAATGTTTTTTTCTTTATAGAGGGTTTGTAACACCATCCAATCTCGTTCATCCAAACTTACAACCACCATTTCTACCATTAATATTATTTATGGATAATGATAATATTTTAATATTTTAATTATTTCTAAAATTATACTATATTTGGTTTAAAAAGCAAAGATGACAAAATCACTTCATCTTAATGAAAGAAGGATCCTGAATGGAAAAACATAAACATTTTTTTCAATTTGTTTGGTTTGTAATAGTAAGTGGGATAGGTGGATTTTCCCTCTCGTTAACAGATCTCCCGATTGGATGGATGATTGGGACACTCCTCACGGCAGCTTTTCTTTCTATACTTCGTCCGAATTTTTTGCATTTACTATATACTCAAAATGGAATTCCAAAATATTGGTTATACATTGGACAATGTATCTTAGGAATTGAATTAGGCCAGAAAGTGAATACTTCCGTTCTATCCATTTTTAGAGAAAATTGGTCAACGATTATCATCATGCTTCTTTTATCAATCTTTTTTTCTTTACTATCAGGTATTGTTTTATGGAAGTTCAGTAAATTGGATATGTTAACAAGTTTTTTTGCTACTGCACCTGGCGGGCTTTCCTCAATCCCTGGTATTGCAGAAGAAGTTGGCGCAAATACTGGTGTTGTAAGTATCATTCAGGCAATGCGTGTATTTTTAGTTATCATTACGACCCCTGTCATGATCTCTTTCTTGTTCGGTCATTCTGACTATCACCATGCTGTTGCGGCGACAGAATCATCATCAACATTTGAAGGAGCGCAACTTGCTTTGACCATTTTATTTGTGTTTATAGCGTGGATTGGCTATCATATCGGGAAATTTTTGAAGTTTCCAGCTCCATGGCTGATTGGAGGGATGATTAGTGTTGCGGCAGTTAAATCCTCTGGATCTGTACTTATTGGATTTGATCTTGTAGCTTGGTGGCCCCATAGTTTAATCATCATATCGCAAATTTTTATTGGGGCAAGCATTGGCTCGCGTTTTAATAAAAATATGTTTATCGGATTAAACCGAACTTTGTTCATTTCATTTTTAGGGACAATCGGCTTAATTGTAACTGTGTTTATCTGTGCGTACGTTGTATCAATTTTTACTAATATAACATTTCTGACTGCAGGTTTAGCATTTGCACCTGGTGGAATTGCAGAGATGACAACAACAGCTCTCGTTTTGAATGGTGACGCTACATTTGTCGTAGCGGTACAAGTGCTCAGGGTCGTCACTGTCTGTATTACCCTTCCTCCTTTTTTTCGATTTTTAAAATACCTAGAAGTCAAAAAGAAATCTCACACTAATCTATCCGCATAGGTTTTAGGGTATAATGATTTTATCAGCTATGTGCCGGAAAATAAATTTAAGGGTGATGGTCGTGTGTCCTTTTTATTATGAAAAAGAAAAAAAGAATGAAGAAGCCATTTCATATTATGTAAAATCAAATGAAAAAACGGAAGAAAAAGATAGTGAATTATTAGCATTTAATATAAGAGAAATAATTCACCAATCATCACCAGAGGTTCACGATATTGTCTTTTTATGCATAGGTTCGGACCGAAATGTGGGTGATTCATTAGGTCCATTAGTAGGAACGATGCTAAAAGAACACCAAGTTCCTTTTCGTGTATATGGAACATTGGAAGAACCTGTACATGCATTTAACTTAAAAGGAATATTGAAGGAGATCAATAAACAATTTAAAAAGCCGTTAGTTATTAGTATCGATGCCTCCATCGGTACTAAAGAACAAGTTGGTCATGTGATGTTTAAAGAAGGACCTTTAACTCCTGGGAAAGCCCTTGAAAAGATGCTCCCAGAAGTAGGAGATTACCATTTCGTTGGGTTTGTGAATTATATAGATCCTTTACCAACTTCTCAATTTTTAAATGACACCCGCTTATATACGGTTATGAATCTTGCAAAAACAATTGTAAAAGTAATTACTAAAATTAGGGTAAATGATGATAAAGAGCGTTAGAAAATATCTTTTTTTGTTTCATATATTGATAAAAAATAGAGCCTTCCCGAATCGGTTTCGTAACTAATTTGGGAGGCTCTATTTTTATTATCGAATCTATTGGAGATCTAACAATGAAATGAAGTATTAGCTGATTGCACTTGTTAAAAAGGCAACAGCAATAATGACTAAAGAACAAAGAAGAGTCCATTTAAACGCATAACGTTGAAATTCTCCGATATCTGTTTTCACAATCCCTACTAATAAAAGAGTGGATGCTACAAGTGGGCTTAGAAAATGTACAGGTTGCCCTAATACAGATGCTCTTGCAATTTCTAAAGGACTTACCCCATAGGCCGCTCCTGCTTCAGCTAGAATTGGTAAAACTCCAAAGTAATAAGCGTCGTTGGATAATACGAAAGTAAATGGCATGCTAGTTAGGGCAACGACAAGTGGGAAGAAGGAACCTACAGATTCTGGAATGATTGATACTAATGCATGTGAAATAGCATCTACCATTTTTGTTCCAGAAAAAATTCCTGAGAAGATACCGGCAGCAAACACTAGAATAACAACTGTTAAAGCATTTCCTGAGTGTGACAAAATACGTTCTTTTTGCTGCTCAAAATTTGGATAGTTAATCATGGCCGCGAGTACAAATCCAATTAGAAATAAGATTGGAGCTGAAATTAACCCCATGACCAAAACTACCATGATCGCTATTGTTAAAATAAAGTTTACCCATCTTAATTTAGGGCGCTTAATATCCTCTTGTAGGGCATAAGCGGCAGCTGCTTCACTTAATTGTAATGATTGTTGTGGAATTTCCTCAACATTGATCACACCAATTCTTGCTCTTTCCTTTTTTCCAAGAACAAAAGCGATAAAAAGAATACATCCCATTCCTGATAACATTGTAGGTAATAGTGGGAGGAAAAATTCATTCGAATCAAGGCCTAAAGAAGCAACGGCTCTTGTAGCTGGTCCTCCCCAAGGCGTCATCCCACTCATGATACTGACAGAGAGTAAAGAAATAGTTGCGAGAATAAGAGGGTTCATACCAATTCGAAGATAAAGCGCTAACATAGCAGAAATGGTAATCATGTGAGTTGTCGTTCCATCGCCATCTAATGCTACTGTCATAGCAATAATTGCGGTTCCGATCGCGATTTTAACTGGATCACCCTTCACAAATTTCATCATGTTATTGATTAATGGATCAAATAAGCCTGCATCAATTAAAATTCCGAAAAATAAAATCGCAAACAGGAGTAAGGCAGCTGAAGGAGCAACCTCTTTTAAACCATCTAGCATCATACCACCGAGCTCTAAGCCAAATCCACCAATTACTGCAAAAACTATTGGTACAATGACAAGTGCTGTAACTGGAGATAATTTTTTTGCCATAATCAGATAAGTAAATAAGACAACCATTGAAATTCCTAAAAAAGTAAGAATATGAATCCCCTCCCATAAAAGAAATCGCTTACAATTAACTAAAATTTGATTACTGCAAATATTGAGAAAACTGTTTCAAGAAATATTTCTTAGTTTTACAATATAACACACGTATAAATAAGTAAAATATATAATTTTTATCTAATTTCTAAAAAAAAACTTATAATGCATATAATAAAAAGAGGAATATTTCTCATTCCTCTCTAAATTAGCTATTTTTTGTTAAAGAATTTGAATGTTCATTTAAAAAATCTATGAAACTTTTTACAGTAGAAAGCTTTAATGAATCCTGATTATACATTAACCATGTATATCTATAAACTGGTTCACTATCCTTATAGGATAGTTCGTAGATTTGTAGGTTATCTGAAGGTTCTAGACAAATTTGAGGTACGATCGCAATACCCAGATCGTTTTTGACCATTTCTTTACATGTTTCTAGTCGGTCCGTTTCCATCATAATAAACGGTGGTTCTGAGTATCGGTCATGCCACCAGCCATTAATAGAAGATTTTAGAGAACTATCTGTTTTGTAATTAATTAATGGAAGTTTAGGTAAATTCGCCATATTTATTTCCTTTTTAGAAATTAAACATAGCTTTTCTTTATGTAATAATGCTTTTTTTCCATACCATTCGTAATCTCCACGTAGTATGCCTAATTGCACAGTATCGGTATTAAGAAGATTTAAAATATCAGTACTCCAACCTGTATTTATGTTAAATTGTACATTTGGGAATTTAGTTGAAAACTTTTTTAATATCCTTGGTAACTTATATTGTGCAAAGTTACTTGAAACTCCAATTCTTAACGTTCCTCTTACCTCATCTTGCATATTGATCATATTGTCTTTTGTTGATTGCAGCTTTTTGATCATTTCTTCAGCATACTCTACTAAATGCAAGCCTTCTGAAGTAAACTCAATGCCTCCTTTTATTCTAAAAAATAATCTTGTTCCAAACTCCGTTTCTAAATTTTTAAGTCTGTAAGTTAATGCCGGTTGGGAGATATATAAACGTTCTGATGCACGGCTAATATTTTTCTCTTGAAATAAAATTCGAATCGCATTCCAGTCTTTTTCATCCATAAGTTCATCCCCAATCAACTGATTATAAGTTTTTTTTTGTATTTTTCTAATAAAATATCTATTTTACTTATGATATCACATAACTTACTATATTTTTAAAAGCACCGATACTTTTTGAAAGGTGAATAAGAAAAGGGGTTTTTTAGATGAAAGTGCCTGTTGTTGTGATGCGTGGAGGAACTAGCAAAGGAGTGTTTTTTAATTTTGATGATATGCCATCAGATCGTTCGCTTTGGGATGAATTTATGTTGGATATAATGGGAAGTCCAGATAGCAGACAAATTGACGGACTTGGTGGGGCCAATTCATTAACGAGTAAAGCAGCAATTATCAAAAAGTCGGGTTTTGAAGGTATTGACGTAGAATACACCTTCGCACAAGTTAGTATTGAAAATCAATTGGTTGATTTCAAAGGAAACTGCGGAAATATTTCTTCTGCGGTAGGTCCATATGCAATTGAACAAGGTCTAGTACCAGCAATTGAGCCTATTACAACTGTTAGAATTTTTAATACAAATACTCAAAAAGTAATCATTTCTGAGGTAGAGGTTGAGGACGGTCAAGTAAAAACAGATGGAATGTGTTCAATTCCAGGTGTTCCAGGAACAGGTTCTCCTATCTATCTATCATTCACTAATGCGGAAGGTGCAGTAACAGGAAAACTATTTCCAACCGGAAACTCTATTGATGTCATTCAAACACCTAGAGGTCCGATAAATGTATCGATAATTGATGTTGCTAATCCATTAGTTTTTATTCATGCACATGATGTTGGCCTTAAAGGGACTGAACTTCCTCATGAATTTACACCAGAAAAACTAACTGAATTAGAAGAAATCAGATCGATTGCAGCCGAAATGTGCCAATTTGCTACGAAAGAAGAAGCAACAAAAAAATCACCTGCTGTTCCTAAATTAACGATTATTGCTCCTCCTATGGATTATATTGATGTAACAGGAGTGGAGAGAAAAACTGAAAATATGGACTGTATAATAAGAATGATGTCTATGCAAAAACCACATCAAGCACTTGCGATTACAGGTGCGATCTGTACAACTGCAGGGGCATTTTTAAATGATACAATCATATCCGATACTATTAATGTAAAACAAGAAGTTATCCGATTAGCACATCCTGCTGGAATCATGGAAACAAAGGTTGATTTAATTGCAGGAAATATCACCGCAATTAAGGTAGTAAGAACAGCACGTGTGATTTTGGAAGGATATGCATATACAAAGAAAAATTACGAGTATATATCTAAGTTAGCTTAAAATTATATACAAGGTTGGAGGAACTTGTCAGCCGTTTTAAGCCGACTAATTCTCCTTTAGAAGGGGTCCGGCCCCCACTACGTTAAGCATTATTGTAGTGGGGGACGGACCCCTTTTCAATGGAATAATTTTATATCCACTGGAATATCTAAATGACTTACGCCCATTCTATTGCTACTTGAAGGGTGGACTTTTATTGTTATTAGTAATAGTACACATTCATAAATGACAGCGTTTACTTATTGCATAAATCAAAAGCGTAGGAGGGGGAAGTCTCATGAAGAAGACAGCCCATATTATATCTCATTCCCATTGGGACAGGGAGTGGTATTTACCCTTTGAGAAACACCGCTATTACTTTATCAAGCTGATGAATAATCTGATCGATGAGTTTGAACAGGAAGGAAATCAATTTCAATCGTTTCATCTGGATGGACAAACGGTTCTGTTAGAGGATTATTTCGCTGTTCACCCAGAAAACCGTGAAAAGGTAAAACAATTGATTGAAGAGAAAAAACTAACGATTGGTCCTTGGTATGTGTTGCAGGATGCCTTTTTAACAAGCTCTGAAGCGAATGTTCGGAACTTGCTGATTGGCATGAATGATGCGAAAGCCTATGGACATGTATCAAAAATTGGCTATTTTCCTGACACATTTGGTATTTACGGGCAGGCGCCCCAGCTTTTAAAACAAGCGGGGATCGAGACCGCTGCCTTTGGAAGAGGAGTCAAACCGACTGGCTTTAATAACACGGTATCAGACACCCCTAACTTTGAATCTCCTTTTTCTGAGATGATTTGGAAATCGCCGGATGGCTCTAGTGTTTTAGGGATATTATTTGCCAATTGGTATTCAAACGGAAATGAAATCCCGGTGGATGAAGAAGAAGCAAGAGTCTTTTGGAATCATAAGCTCCAAGATGCCGAAAAATATGCGTCCACGAATCAATTATTGTTTATGAATGGCTGTGATCACCAGCCGCTGCAAAAAACGATTCCTGAGGCAATCGAAACCGCCTCCGCCCTTTATTCCGATTATACATTTAAGCATTCCAGTTTTGACGAATATACAGACGCTTTAAAAAAGGTACTTCCAGAGAAGTTGCAAGTCATTGAAGGGGAATTGCGCAATCAGCGGACAGACGGATGGTCCACTCTCGTAAATACGGCTTCTGCCCGTATTTACTTAAAGCAATGGAATAACCGCTGTCAAACTCTTTTGGAAAAAATAGCGGAGCCTTTAGCAGCTTTTGGCTATTTAGCAAACGGAACTTACCCGCGCGAATATATTCGCTTTATGTGGAAATCCCTTTTGAAAAATCACCCACATGACAGTATTTGCGGCTGCAGTGTCGATGAGGTCCACCGTGAAATGGTCACGAGATTTGAAAGAGTTTCACAAATGGGAGAGGTATTTGTACAAGAACAAGCAGCAGAACTTGCTCTTACGGTTGATACATCTAAAACGCCGGATGGGGGAATTCCGTTTGTTGTCATGAATACAACGGGATGGAACAAAAACGAAGTAGTGACAAAATTAGTCGATCTTGAAAAAGTGTATTTTTCACAAATGCATTTTGAAGAAATTCCTGCCTATTTGAGAGATAAAGAAATGCCGGCCTACAAGCTGGTTGATGATCAAGGCCAGACCGTCGAATTTCAACTCGTAAGCCCGACTGTTGAATTCGGTTACGATCTGCCAGACGACAAGTTCCGTCAGCCGTTTTTTGCAAAGCGAGCAACTCTATCATTCTATGCAGAGGAGATTCCATCCTTCGGTTACAAGACCTATTATCTTGTTCCGGAAGGTCACTCGTTGGTGCAACAACAGATAAAAGCCCCTGTTAACGACTTGGAAATGGAAAATGAATTTGTGCATTTACTGTTCCATGAAGATGGCACGTATGATGTAACGGATAAAAAAACAGGCAAGGCCTTCCATCGTCTCGGTATATACGAAGACACAGGCGATGTCGGGAACGAATACATGTTCAAGGAAGCGAAGGGTTATTCCGCGATCACGACAAAAGGGATACCAGCGGAATTTACCTTAGTGGAAAGAAGTGCCCTGCGTACAGTCCTTGAGTTTAAGCACACGTTATCGATTCCAGTTTCGGCGGACGAGCAACTTGACGTCGAACGTCATAAACTCATTTGGCATAAGGAAAGAGAAGCAGGAAGAGCCAATGAAATGACTGCCATTTCGCTTCGAACCGTTGTGACACTCGAAAAAGGAATGAAAGGACCGGCCTTTAAGCTTTTTATCAATAATCAAGCAACAGACCATCGTCTCCGTGTCCTTTTCCCAACAGGACTGCAGACGGAAACACATCAAGCGGACAGTATTTTTGAGATTGTCACTCGCCCTAATACGCCGGAAAAGGAATGGGAAAATTCGAGCTTTTGTCATCACCAGCAGCGATTTGTCAGCCTCTCGGATGACAAGATGGGGGTAACGGTGGCAACGGATGGTCTCCATGAATACGAAATCCTGCAAAAGGATGGAACGATCGCAGTAACCGTGCTTCGTTCCGTTGCGGAGCTTGGGGACTGGGGATACTTCCCGACACCTGAAGCCCAATGCTTAGGGTTGCAAACAGCGGAGTGGCAAGTGCTGCTTCATCAAAAAGATGTCCTTGCTTCAAAAGCATATGTGGATGCCTATCAATACAAAGTCCCGCTGCTGGCTATTCAGACAAGCATCCATGAAGGCAAATTGCCTGGAACCCATCAGTTTGTAAACTGGGAAACTAATGGACTTGTATGGTCGTCGATGAGAGTAGCGGAAGAGCAAGATGATGTGATCGTTCGCTGGTTTAATCCGGCTGGACAAAAGGAAATGCTAAAAGCTGCCATCCATGACGATGCTCGATCCTATAAAAGTTCTATCCTTGAAGAAAAAACGACAGACTCAAAGAATCTATATGAAGTAGAAGGTCACGAAATTATTACACTTGGTTTTCATCATAAGCGATAGGAGCGAAAAAAATGACGTCAGTACTGCCAGAATCGATACAAAAGCTCATCCATCATGTAAAGGAATCCTTTCCAGATGATGACCAGCTGCACCGCATGTTTGAACAATGTTTTGTAAATACGTATGAAACAACGATGAAAAAGCAAGAAGATGGAAAAACATTCGTGGTTACCGGAGACATTCCTGCGATGTGGTTAAGAGACTCAGCAGCACAGGTGAGACCTTATTTACTAGCTGCCGAAGAAGATCAAGAGGTCGCTGATTTACTCGAGGGGGTCATTCGCCAGCAATTTGCGTTTATCTTACACGACCCTTATGCGAATGCTTTCAATGAAGCGGCAAATGGCAGGGGACATCAAACGGATCATACCAAGATGACACCACATATTTGGGAGCGGAAATACGAGATTGATTCGCTGTGCTATCCGGTGCAGTTGGCCTACCTGTTTTGGAAGTCTACTGGACGGACATCCCATCTCAATGAAACGTTCCAGCAGGTAATCGAAACGATTATCCATGTCTGGCGAACAGAGCAAGATCATGAAAATCAATCCTCCTACCGGTTTGAACGTGCAGATGTTCGCCAGTCAGATACGTTAATCCGCGATGGAAAAGGAGGGCAAGTTGTCCCAACCGGGATGACCTGGAGCGCCTTCCGCCCGAGTGATGATGCCTGCACTTACGGATACCTTGTACCGGCTAATATGTTTGCGGTTGTCATCTTAGGGTACGCGGCTGAAATATGTGAGGAAGTTCTCCACCATTCTTCCTTAAAAGAGGAATGCTTGAAGCTTCGTGAAGAAATTCAAAAGGGAATTGAGCACTATGCGAAGCTTGACCACCCTGTATATGGTGATATGTATGTGTATGAAACAGATGGGGAAGGACGGGTCAATTTAATGGATGATGCCAATGTACCGAGCTTGCTGGCAGCCCCCTATTTAGGCTACCTTCCATTTGAAGATTCGACCTATGTAAATACACGCCAGTTTCTTTTAAGCCGAGATAATCCATATTATTACGAAGGAAAATATGCGAATGGAATTGGAAGCCCGCATACACCCGATCATTATATTTGGCATATTGCGCTCGCCATACAGGGCATGACAACGACAAATGAAGCAGAAAAACAGGAAATTTTAGCTTATTTTAAACAGACAGATGGCGGTACCCATTTTATGCATGAAGGCTTTAATGCCGATTGTCCTGAAGAATTTACTAGGGACTGGTTTGCATGGGCGAACACGATGTTTAGTGAATTTGTGTTATGTCTTACAGGGAAAGCGGTTAAAGGAAGCCCGCTTTATCATCAATTAATGAAAAACAAAAGCAACCAAGCAGTTTAGAAAAGATAAGAATAGGAATTGGAAAGGGTGATGACGTCATGCAAAAAGGTCATTGGATGGTCGGAATTTGCGAATGGATCTGGAGGGTGGTCTCGGTGAATCTTTGCTGGATTGTCTTTACTGTCCTAGGATTAGGGATTTTTGGCTTTTTCCCGTCGGCTGTTGCCCTTTTTACCATTGTCCGGAAATGGATTAAGAAAGACACGGATACACCTGTATGGAAGACGTTTAAGAACGTTTATTTTAAAGAGTGGAAGCGAAGCAATGGGTTGGGCCTTGTTTTTTTCGGGATTGGACTATTCCTCTTTGTCGATATCCGGATTGCTGAGGGAATGATGACAGGTGTTTTTTCTAACTTTCTATCCGTGATCTTATATTTTCTTGCGTTTCTGCTTCTATTATCCGTTGGCTATTTCTTTGCAATTTATGTCCATTTCGAGCTTACCAATAAGGAATATTTAAAACAGTCCTTTCTATTTGCGGTGACCAGTTTACCATCCACGCTATGGATTGGTGCCGGATTTTTTGTCATAGGCTATCTCATTAATCAGCTTCCAGGCTTAATCCCTTTTATTTCCGCCGTGGCTCCGGCCTACTGGATGATGAGGGTCTGCCTGAATCGGTTTAACCATTTAGAGAAAAGAGCCGCATTAATCTAACGAAAAAGATTGATCATAAGGCAGTTAAACAGGAGGGGAAAAGTACGTGAAACTAAATTTAACGGGTGACGTGTCGTCGGTTACAGATGGACTAAAGGCTGTATTGGAGAATTTAGCGATTCAACTTTCACAGGATGGTTATCCCATTCATGTGAAAAATCAAAAAGGCCCCATACGGGTCGTGAATAAAAATGGTCATGGTGAAATTACCTTTGAAAAGAAGGTTCACTTTTTTCGAGCATTAGGATTATGGCTTGAACAGGTTAACAAAGTCAGTGAATTTGATTTTACAGAGGACCCGCAGTTTGACATGAGTGGTGTCATGCTTGATGCGTCAAGAAATGCAGTCCCAACGGTTGCTGAAGTAGAAAAGTTCTTGCAGAGAATGGCCGTGATGGGATTAGACACATTGATGCTTTATACAGAGGATACATACGAAGTAAAGGAACATCCTTATTTTGGGTATATGCGGGGAAGATATACATTTGAGGAGTTAAAAGCATGTGATGACTATGCGGAGAAACTAGGGATTGAGATGGTCCCTTGTATTCAATCATTGGGTCACTTACGAGAAGCACTTAAATGGAATTATGCTTCAACCTTTAAAGACACAGATGATATTTTATTGGTTGATAAGCCGGAGACCTATGAGTTTTTAGAAAATTGTATCAAGGCCGCTTCAGAACCATTTAAGACAAAACGGATTCATATCGGAATGGATGAGACGTTCCAGCTTGGGTTAGGTAAATATTTAGAACAAAATGGCTATGAGAACCATATTGATTTGATGAATAGACATCTTCAAAAGGTTGTTTCCATCACGGAAAAATTAGGTCTTAAGCCAATGATTTGGAGCGATATGTATTATCCTTTGTTTACGGAAAACAGCAAATATAAGGATGAAAACGGCAATATCCAGAAAGAACTGGTTGCTTCTATCCCTGATGTGCAACTCGTTTATTGGAATTACTATAGTAAGGATCAGGCCATTTATGAAAAAGATATTATGAACCATAAATTGCTAGGATCAACTCCAATTTTTGCAGGCGGTGCATGGACTTGGAATGGACTCGCACCGAACTATGGCAAAGCGATTGTGACGACTGAGGCCGCTATTGCTGCTTGTAAAAAGGAAGGGGTGAAAGAGATATTTGTCACGATGTGGGGCGATAATGGCGCAGAAACACCGCTATCTACTTCATTCCCAATCTTACAATTATTCGCAGAACACTCCTATCATAAGGAAGTGACCATTGACCAGGTAGCGGAACGATTTGAATTTTGTGGTGATGGGCACTTTGATGATTTTATCAATCTAAAGCTATTGGATGAAACGCCTGGAGTCATGCAGGATAACATGAATACATCGATGACTTCTAAAGTTTTACTCTACCAAGATAGTTTAATTGGATTATATGATGAAAATGTGCGCGGTCTATCTTTGGGGGAGCATTATGAAAAATTAGTATCTGTATTGGAAAGAGCAAAGGCTCATAATCCAAAATGGGAAGCGCTATTTGACTTTTATGAGCAATTGGCAAGAGTCCTTAGTGAGAAGGCGGAAATCGGCCTTGTGCTAAAAGAAGTTTATGAGAAAAAAGATTACGAGCAAATGAAAGCGATCCTTACTAAATTAGAAATGATCCAATCCAATGTTGACCTTTTACGACAAAAGCATCGTAAAGTTTGGTTTGCAGCCAACAAGCCATTCGGCTGGGAAGTCCTTGATATTCGTTATGGCGGGGTCATTACACGCTTGGATTCGGTAAAATATAGGATTAACGAATGGCTGGAGGGAAGGATTTCTAGTTTGGAAGAGTTAGAGGAAAAAAGATTACGACATGAGGGACCATGGGAAATTGTGGACGGGTTAGTAGGTGGTAATGTCTATCATCGCATTGTAACCGCAGGAAACTTTTCACTATAAGCAGTTATTGTACCTTCTATGATGTTTTTAGCAAGAAAAATAGTTCAAATGGCCAAATGGGGTGAAAACGGTGTTTTTAGCAGAAAGAAAATTTGAATCGCGTATTAGGGAACTTGAAAGTTACCGTTATCGTGATTGCGTCTCCATCCATCAATTTTATACACATGAAGATGATGGTACGGTTGGTGCCTATCCACCAGCCGCTTACGATGAAAAGAACGTCATGCAAATTGGCGACTATTGGAAAGGCCGCGACCGTTATATTTGGCTTCATGCCGATGTGGATTGTCATTTGCAAAACACCATCCATCCAGTCGTCGGTCTTTTCTCATTTGGAAAGACTGGCGGGGGCAATAATTCAGGGTTTGAATCCTTACTATTTGTGAATGGCAAACCCTACCAAGGTGTCGATTCCAATCATGAAGAAGTTCTCTTTGATGAACAAATCGCTAAGGGACCGATGAGTTTAGATTTTAGGCTCTGGTCTGGACTTGAGGGGGGAGGGCTTCCGATTGAAAATGAATTTAAACTTCAGATGGCAAAAATAGGATGGCTTGATCGACAAGTCGATAATTTATACTATACCCTTTTGGCGGCTTACGAAGTGTTATTGGAAACGAATGAGGAAGAGTCTGCCTCTTTGACTTTGAAAAAGGTTATTGCGGATGCCTTACAGCGAATTAATTGGACGGAACCCGGAAGTACGGAATTCTATGAATCCTGCTATCAAGCTGAAGCCAGTCTGACTGATGCCATCCATTCAATTCAACCATCATCCGATATTACGATTCATACGGTTGGTCATACCCATATTGATGTAGCTTGGCTGTGGAGATTAAAAAATACGAGAGAGAAAGCTGCTCGTTCGTTCTCCACAGTGCTGCATTTAATGAAACAATTCCCTGAATACCTGTTTTTGCAAACCCAGCCACAACTCTATGATTATATTAAAACAGATTATCCGGAAATCTATGACCAAATGAAAGCAAGAATTGCAGAAGGAAAGTGGGAAACCGGCGGCGCGATGTGGCTGGAAGCTGACTGTAATATTCCAAGTGGTGAGTCGCTTGTTCGCCAAATCCTGCATGGAAAGGCCTTTTTTAAAGAGGAGTTTGGTGTCGACTGTCATTATTTATGGCTGCCCGATGTTTTTGGGTACAGTTGGGCCCTTCCGCAAATCTTACAAAAATCAGGGATAAAAACGATGATGACAACGAAGATTAGTTGGAATCAATATAATCGGATGCCCCATGATACCTTTTACTGGAAGGGAATCGATGGATCAGAGATTCTCACCCATTTTATTACGACGCCGGAACCATGGAATGGCCCAGATTCTTGGTTCTATACCTATAACGGCTTTATTACGGCGAAAACGGTTAAAGGGGCTTGGAAAGGCTATCGTGATAAAGAGCTATCAAAGGACCTGCTTCTTTCCTATGGGTATGGTGACGGTGGCGGTGGTGTCACTCGAAATATGCTCGAAATGAGAAGAAGATTGGACAAATTGCCAGGGATGCCGAATGTGAAAACTTCTACGGCAGGAGAATTTTTTGAAAAGCTTCATAAAAATATTGAGGAATCAAACAGTTACATCCATAAATGGGATGGAGAACTGTACCTAGAATATCATCGGGGAACCTATACAAGCCAGGCGTTTATGAAAAAGATGAATCGTAAATTAGAGCTTTTGTATAGGAGGGTGGAATTCTTATCTTCTTGGCTTTCGGAAAATGGTCATTGGCTTGGAAATGGTGAGCTGAAAAGTGGTTGGAAAATTATCTTAAGAAATCAATTTCATGATATTATTCCGGGCTCCTCCATTCATGAAGTATATGAGGACGCCAAGGAAGAATACGAGGAAGCTTGGCAAATCGGGAATCAGCTGGAATCTCGTGTGATCCATAACGGAATCGAGCAGGCTGGCCATTCTGTTGTTCTATTTAACGCTACCCATCTCAAAGGGTTAAAAAATGTGGTTATTCCTCAATTTGCTGAGTATGATGCAGGTGAGTGGAGAAACAGTAACGGAGCAGTGTTGAACCATCAAAAACGTGAGAATGGCTGGCTGGTCGAAGTGGATGAACTTCCATCGTTTGGAGCTAAAACCTTATATTTTGAACCGATTGAAAATGCTAGAGTAACAAAAGCAAATTTTAGCTATACTGACAGGAAATTAGAAACACCGTTTTATCTTGTTGAGTGGAATGAGTTTGGCCAAATGACGATTATTTATGATAAGGAAGCACAACGTCATGTTCTGGCTGACGATCAAAGAGGGAATATTCTTCAAATTTTTGAAGATAAACCTCTTGCGCATGAGGCATGGGATATTGATATTTTCTATCAAGAGAAAATGGAGGAGATCCATGATTTAGTCAGATTTGAAGTCGTGGAAAATGGTGAACTTACTTTTACTATTCATGCCATCTGGAAGTATCATCATTCTGAAATTTCTCAGCGGATTGTTTTTTATAAAAATGACCGCCGCATCGATTTTGAAACGAATGTAGACTGGCATGAAAAAAGAAAATTGCTTAAGGCCGCCTTTCCTGTCGATGTTCGAACAACGGAGGCCACCTATGATATTCAATTTGGCAATGTCAAGCGCCCTACACATTGGAATACCAGCTGGGATATGGCAAAATTTGAATCGGTCGGCCATCAATGGGCCGATCTATCAGAACCCGATTATGGGGTAAGTTTATTGAATGATTGCAAATATGGCTATGACATCAAAGAAAATACGTTGCGATTAACACTATTAAAATCAGCTACTCATCCGGATCCGCAAGCAGATCAGGGGGCGCATTCGTTTGTTTATTCGTTATATCCACATATCGGGGATTGGCGGCAAGCGAAGACAGTGGAAAAAGCCTGGGATTTAAATGATCCTATTTCCGCTGTAGAAGGCAGTTGGACAAAGGAAGCATCCTTCATCGAAACTGATGCTGACCATATTTGGATTGATGCCATCAAGCCTGCCTTTCATGGCGACGGTATTATTATTCGTTTCCATGAGTATGAGGGACGCAGAGGAAAGGTTTCTTTGAATGTTCAGAAAGACTTCCGATCATGGGTGGAGACCAATTTAATGGAAGAACCGATTAGTGAACAATCTGAAGCTCCGATTGAGTTGGAAATTAAACCATATGAAATTAAGACCATAAAGCTTTTGTAGTGGAGTGCTCGAATGGTGAATGTAGGGGACGTGGGGATAAACCACGTCCCCTTTTATATGGTTTTCAATTTCGAAGTTCATCTGCAAAAGCCGGCCGCACAAAAAGAACCTGTGGATCCACGAATGGTTTCCTCACAGGTTCGAATAACAAATTATTTATCCTGACTTGTACTGCACTTCACTACGAGTTAATTCCCATTATTAAACTCTTTCTTCAACTCCTGCATCCGCGCCATGGCCTGCACAAGTCGATCTTCATTGGTGACTTGTTTTCTTAATGTTGGATGAAGCTTATTGTAGGCCACTTTACACTCATTGACCTCGTTTTTATCAGCCAAGGTTAACTCGTTAAGCTCTGGCAAACGGTTAATTTTATGAATGACCTCTGTTACCGACTCATTCAAATAAGCCGTACTGTACTTGAGGGATTCTCTTGTATCCGGGTTCTGAACCGTATAATAGACCCTGCCGGCGTCAGGCCCAAAGTCCAATTGCTCAAATGCGAGCGTTCCGTCTTTTTCGGCCGTTTTTTCCGCCAATACTTCTTTTGTGTCCAGAGATCTGTACAATCTAACCGTTTGGCCCTGCTTCACTCGTTCGATTACAACTTTATCCTGGGCACCGATATTGTTTTCAGCTGATACAAAATGCATCATAATATTCTCTGTTCTTGGCAATGCATCACTCTCAAACATCTGCCATTCATAAATACGGATGGCTCCCCATGGCGATGTTCCACTATTAGAGACCTGAAGTTTAAACTCACTTGCTGTAACAGGTTGGTCGAGAATAATATCTGTTACGGCTTTCGTATTACCAGTCATTCTTTTTGCACTGACCCACGAACCAGTCTGATCTTTGTAGAGCAGTTCAAAATCAACGGTGTTCATGTTACTTGCTTCGCCGCCATATTGAGCATGCTCGACTCTCCAACGGCGGATGGTTTTCGGCTCGCCTAAATCAATCGTCATGTAACCACTTTTTGCATTCGTGGCACACCATTTACTGTTGCCAGCAGCTGTTCCATCCAATGCCTTAGAAGCAGGCTCTGCTTCATTTTCAGCAGAAACACCCGTCACTTTGGCATTAAGGGCAACATTTGCAGATGGGCCATGTTGTTCTATTTCGGTTCCATCCGTGCCCATGCCCCAGTCAAATGCAATCTCTGCTGGTTCACCACGTACGTAATCCTGATTCACTGGCACTATCTCTAGGGTAGTCATATGATCTGGTGAAGCGTTTGCAACAGTCCTGGTAATGTTAGAAACATAGAAATGATTATTTGGTGTAGAACCTAAAAGCGTTTTTACTCCATCGGCATTCTTTTGGTAAATCTCGTATTGCAGTACTTTTTCATCTGCTGACCAGCTTAGACGTGCCTCGGCATCAAAAGCGGTTCGCAGCATCTTTTGAGTGACTGCCGCATTTTGCGGTTTTGTTTGAATAGGGGCAGCAGTATCATAAACGGATAGTTGACCTACATTCATTTCATAGTTTGCTAGGCTTTCAGAGTTGCTGACTTTAAGGCTTACTGCATAAGCAGTTTTCCCTGCATCCTCTTTCAGGTCAAGGACCGCTGTTTGCCACCCATCGGTGGTTTTTGGCAATGAATAATACTTCATCTGTTCCGGTGAATAATCTTCACTGTAGGCAACACCCAGCGAAACATCGGCACCTGATTGATTCTGATAGACCACACGAATTTTCGTTGTATCCGTGATTTCGAGCTTTGAACTGTAAAGCATCACGTCATTGACAGAAGAAGCGTCGAGCGGACCGCTGAATTTTAGCGAATTCCCACCGTTATAGGCTTTATCAAAATCATATGAAACTTTGATTCTGCTGCCTTGATTACGGGCCCACCAACGCCACGTTGGCATAATATCTTGGATGGAACGGTTATTCCACTCAAGCGGGCTGGCTATTTTTCCATCAACAAAATATTGTTTCCCGTGTCCACTGTTAAAGTTGGTAGTAAAAGGCATCTTTTGAATGACAGATGAATCTGTGACAAAACGGGCCATCCCTTTCCAGTTTGCTGAATCGTCTGCTCGTGTTGGGTCACCTTGAGGTCCTGTCCAGAAATAGGTTTCTTTTTCATGGAAATCTACAGGATCGGCCGCAAATCCCATGGTTGAGTTTGGTGCATAGAGGGCAATGGAAACCTTTGACTGTTTTTGTTCATTTAAGAGTGCGTTGGTATTAATTTTGGTATTATAAGAATTCTGTTGTACTTCGAAACCGGCATAAGCATCATAAGGGTCACGGTTATGACTTTTCATTGTAGCAACCGTTGTGTTAATTTGCGGGGTTCCCCAGTTATAGTTTAGGAAAAACTCATCCACCGCATACTTCCCATCTGCTGCTGGTTTGACATACAAATCATTATTGCTGTTAACGGCATTTTGATACGAAACAGAGCCATTATTGGATTGGGAATCATACCAGCCAAAGCGAAGGTTTGAATGCCGCTTCACATAGCGCATCATTTCATTCATTCGTTCCGCTGTTTTTTGACTGACACCATAGGTTTCCTGATTCATAAAATAACCATCAAAGCCATAATATTCGGCTACTTCAATCATTTTATCCGCTACTGGGAAGCTCCCATCTTCCGCCTGCTTCGTGAATGCTTCGACCTCCGCAAGTGCCTCTTTAGAAGCTGGCCCCCATGGAAAACCTACGGTTGCGTAAACTGGAACACCATTCCGATGGGCTGCATCGACGATATCTGGTGAGGGAATGGCGAAAATTCCTTCATCCGTTCCTGCCCAGTAAATATAAGAATCTAGCAATTGCCAGTTATCAAACGCGTAAACATTAAAATCGTTGCTGCCAACAGGGCTTGTCTGGTCATGATTCGAGAGCGTAATTGCTGCCGAGGTAATACCAGCCTCCGGATGTGCTAGCGGGTTAATCTGGTGTCCTTTAAACCGATTTTTATTTAATGGGACGCTTGCGCGGTTCAACGCTGCATCTGGGTCTTTTTTAGGCGACCAGTTTAGGAGTGTCTCGACCCTAAAAGCCGGAGCTAATGGCTGTAAACTCAGTTGATCAGCATAATTCTCATTGACGACATTCGTTCCATCTCCATCCACAGCGGCATAGGCTTCTGGCGTTATCATGGAAATAAGAAGAGAAAACAATAGGACAAAGGAAAAGATACGCTTATTACTATTATTATTTTTATTTTTCACCGGGATCCTCCTCGTATTAAATAATGATGTTGGGTAACTGAACGATATAAATACGAAAAACTAAATATCCCTCCCCTCTGTTAAACTATCGAAATATTTCCCCCCTTATTTCCTTTTAATAGGAAGTTTTCTAATTTTCAGAAACAACACTTTTATACTATCAACTATTATGTAAGCGCTATACTAAATAAACTATAGATTTACTGGATTAATGTTAGTAAACTCTAAACCGTCATTCCAACTACGTTTTCATTGATTCAAAGTGAATGATTCTAGTCAGAAATAAAATTTGATTATTTAGAAAATCTATATATGATTTTTGCAGTTAATCCTAAATAAGTTCACTATAAATAGAATCATGACAGCTATAAAATATAAATATGGAAGTGCTTACATTGAAAGGGAGGAGGAAAAGCATGAAAGGAATGTTGAGTGATATTTATAAAAATCGAATTTGGCTGCTTATGGTTTTACCTGGAACCATTTGGTTATTATTGTTCTCTTACTTGCCTATGTTTGGACAAGTTTTAGCCTTTAAGAAATTTAGGATTGATCCAGATGGTTTTTTTGCCAGCGTCATGAATAGTGAATGGGTGGGCTGGGATAACTTTAAATATTTGTTTAGCACGGAAGATGCCTTTATTATTACAAGAAATACCATCCTATACAATCTTGTCTTTATTGTGTTAGGACTTGTCGCAGCGGTTGTAACCGCTATCTTACTCAGTGAGCTTGTTAATCGGAAGTTATCCAAGTTTTATCAAACCGGAATGCTGTTCCCGCATTTTATTTCATGGGTTATCGGCAGCTATTTTGTATTTACCTTCTTGAGTGCAGATCGTGGTCTTTTGAATAATATCCTTGGCTGGTTTCACATAGATGCCATTTCGTGGTATAGCGAGCCAAAATATTGGCCATTTATTCTTGTATTTATGAGCCTGTGGAAGGGGATTGGCTATGGCAGTATCGTGTATCTAGCAGCGATCGTCGGCATTGATAAAACTTATTATGAGGCTGCCATGATTGATGGCGCGACAAAATGGCAGCAGGTCAAGCATGTCACCTTACCAATGCTGAAGCCATTAATGATTATTTTAACCATTATGAATATTGGTAGAATATTTAACTCCGATTTTGGATTGTTTTATCAAGTACCAAGAGATTCGGGGGCCTTATATCCGGTTACCAATGTTATTGATACGTTCGTTTACCGGGGGCTTATGACCTTAGGGGATATTGGTATGAGTACGGCAGCAGGTCTTTATCAGTCGGCAGTTGGTTTCGTCTTGGTGATGATAACGAATTACATTGTTAGAAAAGTTGATCAGGAAAGTGCATTATTTTAATGTTAAATTCTTCACGAAGGGAGGAAAGGTCGCCCGGCGGCTATCTATATGCCAAATGAAATTCATAATACCCAATCATCTATAGTCGTATCCCAACCCGCGAAAGAAATTAATGGTGGGCTGGTGAAAATGAAACGGAAAAAGACCAGAAATCCTCATGAGCTTCACCCGGTCACCAATAGGATTATAAGTGTACTGTTAGGTATTTTTACTTTGATCTGTGTCTTTCCTTTTCTCTATGTTATTGTGATTTCCTTTACCAGTGAGGAAAGCATTGTGAGAAATGGCTTTCAACTTATACCGGAGGCTTGGAGTACCGATGCTTATCAATACTTATGGAATATGAAGGACCAATTATTCCGTTCTTACGGTGTCACCCTTTTTATTACGATTGTTGGAACGTTTATTAGTGTGTTGATGATTACCTTTTATTCTTATGCGATTTCACGACCCCAATTTAAGTATAAAAGATTTTTCACATTCCTAGCGTTCTTCACGATGCTTTTCAGCGGGGGCTTAGTTCCAAGTTACATTATTACCACTCAATTCTTACATTTGAAAAATTCCATTTGGGCATTAATATTACCGCTTGCCATGAATGCCTTTTATATTATCATCATGAGAACATTCTTTATAAAATCTGTTCCGGAATCGATTTTGGAATCTGCACGAATAGATGGGGCAAGCGAATGGAGAACCTTTTTCCAAATCGTTTTTCCGCTTTCTTTACCAGGGATTGCCACAATTGCCTTGTTTAGTACCCTAGGTTATTGGAATGATTGGTTTAATGCCTTGCTTTACATTGATTCGCCCAATTTAGTGCCACTCCAGTCCTTACTTATGAAAATAGAGGCAAACCTAGAATTTATGAGGCAAAATGTTGATATTAGCTTAATGCAGCAAAGCTTATTTAATACCATCCCACAAGATTCAGCCAAAATGGCTATGGTCGTAATCGCCACTTTACCAATAGCAGTCTCTTACCCGTTCTTTCAAAAGTACTTTATTAGCGGACTGACTATCGGCGGTGTTAAAGAATAAAAATAGAAAGAGAAAGAGGAGAGTCAAGATGAAGAAACGGTTAATATTTTTACTAGCATTAGTTTTATCGATTGGAACCATTCTTTCCGCATGCACTAGTAAAGACAGTTCCACTTCAGAAAAAGGCAGCAAAAATGGCGAGCCCTATGAAATTAAATGGTACACCATTGGAACCCCACAAAAAGACACAGATAAAGTATTTGCCGAAGTAAATAAATATTTAGAGAAAAAAATTAATGCCACTGTTAATATGACCCAAATTGACTGGGGTGATTGGCAGCAAAAAACGCAGGTTATTATTAATTCAGGCGAACCTTTTGATATTATCTTTACTAATGGTACGGAATACGTCCAAAATGCGCAAAAAGGGGCCTTCCAACCAATTGATGAATTGTTAGATACTGAAGGGAAAGAATTAAAAGCGGCGTTAGATCCTACCCTATTAGCAGGAGTTAAAATTAACGGAAAGACCTATGGTATTCCTGCTAATAAAGAAGCTGCCAGACAATCTGTTTATACGTTCAATAAACGTCTTGTCGACAAATACAAATTTGATATTACAAAGGTGAAAACCTTAGAAGATCTCGAGCCGATGCTTCAAGTCATTAAAAAGAATGAAGCTTCGATTACTCCAATGGCAACAGTTAAAGCCTATCTTCCATATGACTATGTCTTTAATAATGAAATGCCTTTTGCCTTCCCTCTTAAAGGGGATCGAGACCATGTCGTTAATTTCTTTGAAGACGATTTAACCATGCAAACCTATAAAACGATGCATAAATATTATAAAGCCGGCTATATCAAGGCAGATGCCGCGACAAGCAAAGATACTTGGCCAATGGATGTTGAAAACTGGTTTGTTCGGATGGGTGATTCCCAACCGTATGCTGATTTAGTGTGGTCTCGTTCTGCAAAATATGAGGTTGTTTCTGTGCCAGCTGAAGAACCAACCACTTTTAATGATTCTGTATCGGGTTCCCTTCAGGCCATTTCGACTACATCAAAAAATCCTAAAAAAGTCATGGAATTCTTAAATCTACTTAACACAGACCCATACCTTCGTAACCTTGTTGACAAAGGGATTGAAGGCGTTCATTACGAAAAGAATGCAGATGGAACCATTAAAGATCTTCCAGCGCGTATCGATAAATATAACGTTCCAACTTATTCGCTTGGAAATCACTTTATCTTAGATTTATATGAAAATGATCCTAAAGATAAATGGGAAAAATTCAAGGAATTTAACAATGCTGCAAAACCGGCACCAACTCTTGGTTTCCATTTTAACAGTGACCCAGTAAGATCGGAACTTGCGTCTATTACGAATATCTCTAAGGAATTCTATCCAGCTTTGGCAACAGGTTCTGTTGACCCAGAAGAATACTTGCCAAAATACAATAAAAAGTTGAAAGAAGCTGGAATTGACAAAGTATTAAAAGAAATTCAAAAGCAATTTGATGAATGGAAGGAAAAGGAAGGGAAATAATCCATAAAATCAAGCTGGTTGAAAAACTCCCAGCTTGATTTTATTTCTTCATTGTTTAAAGATTCTTCGACATAATCAAACTCGCAATACAATTGGGTGTGGTCTTCGGGGGTTAAATCTAGTCCAGCGTGTTAAAATTGAGTAAACACTATGAATAATTGAGGAAATTGAAATGGAATTGAAAAGAAAAGGAAATTTTAATCAAAAAATATTTAATAGACTATTTTTAACCTCTTCCATAACCATCATTGTGACGGTCATTGTCTTAATTGTGACGATTACGAACTATTATTCAGATATCATTATTCAAAAGGAAGTTAATATTAATACTAGAACGATGGAAAGAGTAGAAGATTACTTTTCCGGTAAGGATGCAGATATTAATAGAGCGATAAGAGATCTCTATGTTAAGGGGGATATGATTGATGATATGTCCTTTGCCCTTAACAATGGCTATGAGAAATATTTGGAATATCGTCTAGATAAATTCTCAGAAGATCAATCGTTTATTCCGAGAAATATTGATACCTATTTTAATGGGTTCTTTAGTCAAGATAGTGATATTAATGCGGTAAGTTTACGTTCGTCGGAAAATCCCGCTATTGAATATTTGATAGTTAATAATAACATACGATGGAATAAAAGCATTATTGGCCCTTCAACCATATCAGGTCCGCTTCTCAACCTAGGCTATCCTCATGTAATGGAAGAAAGCCTGCCAAGGAGCCGGAAATTAAGAAATACCATTACCAAAGAGATTGCTATTAACAATCCCGTAACGCTCAAAAAAATAGGTGTCGTGTCTATTTTTTACTCGACAGACCGTTTAGACAAGATTGTAAAAAAACATGAAGGGGCACCAACTTCTATTTTTTTGCTAGATGCGGACGGCAAAATTGTTTATTCCGTGAATAAGGGGGTTCCCCTTGCTATTTTAGATAAGGTCAAACATGAAACGAATGAGACGAAAATAAAGTGGGAACATGATAACTATTATATTAATTCGATTGCCAATATGGGTGATTATACGTTTGTAGGTGTTATTCCTGACAAAGGATGGCAGAAGTTATCGATCGTCAGGGGAACGATGTGGATTGTTATTACCTTTCTCATTTTAATTGCTATTTTAATATCCTATTCATTTATGCGAAATTACTCGAGGAGAATTAATAAAATAGTTTCTATTATTCGTCAAGTGGAAAAGGGAAACTTAGACGCACGGATTCCTGAATCCAAACATGAAGATGAATTATCGAGGATTGCTGTCAACATCAATTCCATGTTAAATGAATTGAATCATAATATTGAACAATTTTATCTGCTAACTATGAAGCAGCAGCAGGCGGAATTGAAAGCCCTTCAAGCACAAATTGATCCACATTTTTTATTCAATACGCTCGAAGCAATACGGATGGTGGCAGTCGTAGAAGGCTCAAAAACCTCTAGTAAAATGATTTTCCATTTGGCCAAACTGTTTCGATATTCGTTAGAATCTAAAGACATGGTTCCTTTTTATACTGAAATTGAATATGTGAATCAATATTTAAAATTGATGCAGCTTAAATATCCGGATAAATTACACGTTCATTTTGATATTGCTAGTGATGTGGACCAAATACTCATTCAAAAATTAATTCTGCAGCCGATTATCGAAAATTACTTTGTTCACGGTTTTAAAAAGGAACGATCGGATAATGAGTTGTTCATATGTGCCGCTAATCTTGGCGATAAAATCGAAATACGTGTACAAGACAATGGTAAAGGAATGACGGAAGAGGAGTTATCCAACATAGTGAATCATATCAATCGTGAGGATGGGGAAGAAATGAAATCAATCGGTCTTAGAAATATCCATCAACGCTTAAAATTGAAATATGGGAACCAGTTTGGTATTACCCTTCAAAGTGACTATAACCAAGGAATGATGGTCAAAATATCCATTCCAGTAGAGGGATCCAGCCGTGTATAAGGTCCTGCTTGTTGACGATGAACCGCTTATTACGAAAGGACTTAAGAAGCTCTTAGATTGGGAGGATTACGGATTTGAGATTGTCTACACTGCTGAAAGCGGGGAAGAAGCCCTTGCTTATCTAAAGGAGAATCCGATCGAAATTCTTATAACAGATATTTTAATGGGCGAAATGTCAGGCTTGGAGTTAATTAGAGAAACGAGGAAATTTCAGCCGCAGATCAAATGTATTGTCTTAACAGGTTATCAGGAGTTTGAGTATATTAAACAAGGTTTATTACTAGGAATCGAAAACTACTTATTGAAACCTGTAGATGAAGAGGAATTATTGACGACCGTCCAAAATGTAGGCCAGAAATTGAATGCGGTGACAGGGCCGGATTATACACAGGAAACGACAACGATGAAGGATAATACGTTATGGCGCTTTATAAATGGTGAAATTGACAAACGTGACTGTCTTGAAAGATTGGCGTTATATCATATTACCTTTCAACAACCGTATTATAATGTCTCAATATTAGAGTTTGAACATTATCATCATGCTGAGGTTTCTAAGAAGATCAGGAACTTTATTGAAGAGAATGTTTCGGCCACCTGTCTTTATAGTCCAAATCAAGAACTCATAATTATTTTTGAAAGTACGAGTGAAGAAGCGTTATATACATGGAACCAAACCCTTGTACAGCAGCTGCGTGATGGGCAAAAAGGGACAGGTGTTTTCTATTTATCAATGGGACATCCGGTTCAAACGATCGATAGATTGGAAGAAAGTTTTACCTGTGCAAGAGAAAATAGTTTGCTTCAACTTTATTCAGAGCCCAATGTGCTTATTTCAGATCGGTTGGCGATTGATAAACAAGACGAATTAAAAAAACAGCAAGAATTTAAAGAAAATATCGTAAAACAACTAGTGAATGCAGATGAAGACACGTTACATATGATTGAACTATTTTTTCAAAATCTTACGAAGAGAACCAAATTTATCTCACCACAGGTTGCTAGCAAATATACCTTTGATTTAATTTCGTATATCCATTATTCCATCCAGACAGATGACCTTTCCCATTATACAGCAGCTGTTGAAAGAATGGTGTATAGCTCGGATATCGATCAAATGAGAACCATTTTGAAGGAGTATTGCCATGCACTGATTCTGTCGATTAGTCATCAAGTGAATATGCGCAGTCCGATTGTGCAAAATGTTCTAAAGTTTATACATGCCCACTACGATCAAGGAATATCATTAAAAACATTGGGCCAACAGTTTCATGTAAACGCTATCTACCTTGGACAGTTATTTCAAAAAGAAGTTGGAGTGGTCTTCTCTGAATACCTTAATCGGTATCGATTGGAAAAAGCGAAGGAATTACTAAAAACAACCCACTATCGAGCAGGTGAAATCGGGAAAAAAGTAGGGTATTCGGATACCACTTACTTTTATAAGCAATTCAAGAAAAATGTTGGAACCACACCAAGTGAGTGGAGAAAAATTTAACGATCAACATGGTTCTAATGAGCCTTTTTAACAATAAAGAATTTATTAAAAAAAGAGTCGGTGATGAACAATGGAAAATTTTATTCAAGGGAATAACCTCAGCTATCGTTTTCCAAAAAACTTTTGGTGGGGAAGTGCTGCATCCGGACCGCAAACAGAAGGTGCCGCAACTATCGATGGGAGAAAATCAAGCATTTGGGATTATTGGTATAGCATCGAGCCGGGATGTTTCCATAATGCTGTAGGACCTGAGCATACTTCTAACTTCTATCATAGGTTTAAAGAAGATATTCAGCTTATGAAAGAAACGGGTCATACTTCCTTCCGCACTTCCATCCAATGGTCACGATTGATTCCAGATGGAGTCGGGGAAGTGAATGAAAAAGCCGTTACCTTTTACAACCAAGTGATTGATGAACTACTGGCAAATGATATTGAACCGTTCATGAATCTATATCATTTTGATATGCCGATGTGCATGCAGGAAAAAGGCGGCTGGGAAAGCCGGGAAGTCATCAAGGCCTATGTAAACTTTGCGAAAATCTGCTTTCAATTGTTCGGGGACCGGGTCAAGTATTGGTTTACTTTTAACGAACCGATTGTTCCTGTAGAGGCCGGTTATTTATATCATTTGCATTACCCTAATGTTGTAGATTTCAAACGTGGTGCACAAGTTGCCCATCATACCATTGTTGCCCATGCCTTAGCAGTCGAGGCTTATAAGAAGTTGAATTTAGACGGCAAGATTGGCATTATCCTCAACTTGACACCATCCTACCCAAGAAGCCAGGACGCGGACGATGTCAAAGCTGCTCATATTGCGGATTTATTCTTTAACCGCAGCTTTCTTGATCCAGTCACAAAAGGGGAGTACCCGAAGGATTTAGTTGAAATTTTAAGAGATAGAGAGTTACTGCCAACAGTGGAACCGGGAGATTTAGCAGTCATAAAAAACAATCCGATTGATATTTTAGGAGTGAACTATTACCAGCCCCGCCGTGTAAAAGCAAAGGAACAGCAGGTACCTAAAGACGCTCCATTTATGCCGGAACATCTATTTGATCCTTATATCATGCCAAATCGTAAAATCAATCCGCACCGTGGCTGGGAAATTTGTGAGGAAGTTATCTATGACATCATGATCGACATTCGCGATCATTATGGTAATATCCCATTCTTTATTTCAGAGAATGGCATGGGGGTTGAAGGGGAAGCGAAATTCCGTAATGAAGCCGGATATATTGAGGATGATTATCGGATTGAGTTTATTCAAGAACACCTGAAATGGGTTCATAAAGGTCTTCAAGAAGGGGCAAATTGCCTTGGTTATCATCTTTGGACATTTATGGATAACTGGTCATGGACAAATGCCTATAAGAACCGATACGGATTAGTAGAAGTAGATCTAACGAATGATTTTAAACGGACAATAAAAAAATCAGGCAGATGGTATAAACAGCTGTCTGAGAACAACGGTTTCTAATATGGAAGAATGGTAAGAGGTGTGATCCTGTTAAATTAGTATTCTAGTGAACTTGCTTGAAGGAAGTGGACGGAATGGAAAAATATCTTCTTGGTATTGATTTGGGAGGAACAAATTTAAGAATTGCCGTTGTGACCTTGGAGGGACAAATAATAGAAGAGCTTCATGTAACAACGGAAAGCGATAGAGGCCCCCACTATGTCATTAATCAGATGATTCAACTTTGCGAGGGGATTTTGCAGAAAAGAAATATTGAAGCCATCGGAATCGGCTCGCCAGGTCCTTTGGATTTAAGACAAGGACTTATTTTAAGTCCGAATAATTTACCTGGGTGGGATCGTATCCCATTGGTTGAAATGCTAGAAAAAGCTTTACTGAAAAAAGTTGTCCTTGATAATGATGCCAATGCAGCGGCTCTCGCAGAGGCCATGATTGGGGCTGGTAAAGGAAAAGAGTCTGTTTTTTATATAACCGTTAGTACAGGAATCGGGGGAGGGTTTGTCTATCGGAATCAATTGATTCAGGGTGCCCATTTCTGTGCAGGTGAAGTGGGCAATATGATCATTGATCGAGACGGTCCTCCGCACCCTGCCTTGAATATCGGATCCTTAGAAACATTGGCAAGCGGGACGGCTGTAAAACGACATGGAAAAGAAAAATTAGGGATTACAGGACACGCAGGCGAAGTATTCGCAATGGCGATGCAGGGTGAGAAAGAAGCGGTCGTGATTGTTGAGCAAATGGTTGCATCATTGGCAAAAGGAATTGCCAATGTTGTTCATACCGTTGACCCGCACATCATTGTTTTGGGCGGAGGAGTCATGCAATCAAAGGAATATCTTATGCCGCTCCTTCTTGAAAAAGTAAATGACTATTTATATCCACAGTTGCGTAAAAAGGTACAAATTGAGTGTGCTTCCTTAGATACAAAGGCAGGTGTCATCGGGGCGGCCCTGTTGACACAACAAACATGGCTTCAATAATTGGAGGGAATTTTCATGAAAACTTACATGGTATTTGATATCGGCGGCACTTATATCAAGTATGCGGTCATGAATGATCAAGCCAAGAAACTAGAAAGCGGGAAGATTCCAACTCCTCAACAAGGATTAGACCGATTACTGACAAATATCACAGAACTAGTAACGAAATATAAAAGCTTGTTTGATCTTGAAGGGATCGCCTTAAGTTCGCCTGGTGCTGTAGACGTGAATAGAGGCTTTATTGGCGGTGCAAGCGCTATTCCCTATATCCATGGAGTAGGCATGACAGACTTGCTAAAGGAACGGACTGGCCTAGACGTGTCGATTGAAAATGATGCGAACTGTGCAGCCTTGGCAGAAGGTTGGATCGGGGCGGCTAAAGAAACGGATTACTATATTTGCATTGTCATCGGCACAGGAATTGGCGGCAGTATTGTTATCAATCAAACGATTTTGCGTGGAGCTACTCTTCACGGCGGTGAGTTTGGTTTTATGATAATGGGGAACCCGCCCAAGCATCCGCTGCAATCGACCTGGAGCCTGTTGGCATCGACCCGGGCTTTGATAGAAGAAGTGGAAATGAGAAAGTCACTTGCAAAAGGAACGTTGGACGGGGAAGCCGTATTTCGCTTGGCTGAAGAAGGTGATCCTCTTGTCAACGAATGTATTAATCAATATTACAAAAAGCTGGCGATCGGAATCTATAATTTGAAATATGCTCTCGATCCGAAAAAAATCTTAATCGGCGGAGGAATAAGCAAGCGGTCAGAAGTGATTGACGGCATCAATCAAGAATTGAAGCTGCTGAAGGATGATATCTCTACGCTGGATATTATGGTGGAAGCCTGTCAATTTCATAATGATGCCAACTTAATCGGGGCTTTATTTCACTTTTTAAAATTAAAAGGAAGAGTTGTGACGATTTCCTAGAGGGATGACAATGCATTGGACTTTTAAAGAAGTGAGTCTTGGAATATTTTTTTAAAAAAATTAGTTATTCGAAATTTCGTAATTGCGAAATATTTTTGACGTAAACTTTATATGATGTAAAGGATGAAAATTTTTTCTTTAGGAGGAAGAGATGTTAGTTTTTAAAAAATTAAAATCCTTTTATCTCCCTTATAAAAGAGATTTTATTTGGTCGATGCTTTTCCTGCTGGTCGTCGCGGCTATTACGGTTGTCTATCCAATCATTTTGCAAATGACAATTGATGAGGTGGTGCTTGGTAAGAAATATGATTGGGTACCCTGGATATCCTTTGGATTTATCGCGATCATGGCGGTAAAAGGGCTATCAACGTATATTCAACATTATTTGGCGGATATGTTTGGAATTAAATCTGTGTATCTGCTTCGAAATGCCCTCTATGAAAAACTGCAGCGGCTATCCTTCCGTTATTATGATAATGCGAAGACAGGGGACTTAATGTCACGGTTAACCGCAGATGTAGAAGGGTTTCGCATTTTTGTCTCCTTTGGATTTGTTGAGATTCTTCGTTTTGTCATTCAAGTTGGGGCTAGTTTGTGTGTGATGTTGTATTATTCTGTTTCGCTCACCTTCGTCACCCTGGTGGTGTTACCCTTTATATGTGTGACTGCTTATAAATTTGACAAAGCTGTACATCCCGCTTTTCGAGGGATTCGCGAATCGTTTGGACAATTAAATACGAAGGTACAAGAAAATATTAGCGGCATTCACACGGTTAAAGCTTTATCAAAAGAAGCGGTGGAAATAGAGCGATTTAATGAGACAAATCAAGTTTATAGAACGAAACAACTTACTACGGCAGCTGTCTGGGCAAAGTACTTCCCGCTCATGGAGCTGATCGGCAATATTTCTGTAGTCGCTTTATTGGGATACGGGGGATTTCAGGTTATTCAGGGTGTACTAAACCCTGGTGAGCTTGTGGCCTTTTACAGTCTCGTTTGGTATATTATGTGGCCCATCATGAACCTTGGTTTTACCATCAATATGTTCTCCCAGGCGAAAGCCTCCGGTGAGCGGCTTCTTGAAGTATTAGAAGCGCCTGAAACTATTTATGATGGTAAGGATGTAAAGCCGATCGATCATCTAGAAGGACATGTCGTATTCCAAGATGTTACGTTCCACTATCAAATGGAAGAAACAGCAGCCCTTCAGCATATTACCTTTGATGCGTCTCCGGGCTCAACGATTGGCCTAATCGGTGCGACCGGTTCAGGGAAAACAAGCATTATCCAGCTTTTGTCACGCTTTTATGAGCCAACGGAAGGGACCATTCTCATTGATGGCCGCCCGATTCAGGAATATGAATTGAAAATGCTGCGTTCACAAATTGGGGTTGTCTTACAGGAAACCTTCCTTTTTTCATCGACGATCAAAGCGAATATAGCATACGGAAGACCAGACGCGACGATGGAAGAGATTATCGATGCAGGAAAACGTGCTCAAGCCCATGATTTTATTATGGAATTGCCTAATGGATATGACACCATGCTTGGCGAACGGGGAATGGGTCTCTCAGGGGGACAAAAGCAACGAATTGCAATTGCCCGCGCCATTTGTACCAATCCTACTATTCTCATATTAGATGATTCGACAAGTGCGGTGGATATGGAAACCGAATTTCAAATTCAACAGGCCCTTCAGGAAGTGATGAAGGGGCGGACCACATTTATTATTGCCCATCGGATTTCATCGTTGAAGCATGCAGATGAAATATTAGTCCTTGAAGACGGGAACATCATTGAACGAGGCACGCATGAACAGCTAACCACCGATAATGGTGCCTATCAAAGAATTTATACCCTTCAATACCAGGATCAAGCAGCGATTATCGAAAAGGCAGTAAGGTAGGTGGAACCATGAAAGAAAATCGAAAGAAACAACTGATATTAGAGCGATTTCATTACTCTGAGGATCTAGTGATTGATAAACCGTTTAACTGGAAGCAAATGTTGCGATTGTTACTGTATTTAAAACCCTATGTTAAAAATTTACTGCCGCTTTCGTTTGCTGCTGTTATTCTTTCAACGGCGATCCGTTTAATTATCCCGATTTTAATTGGAGTATACACGCTTGATCGGGCTATTATTGATAAAGATACAACCCTGTTGATGCAGCTTGTTTTTATCATTTCAGGATTATATTTGTTATCGTATTTGAGCAATTCGTTAAGAATTCGCTGGATGAACAGGCTTGGCCAAGATGTAATTTATGATTTGCGCAGGCATTTATTTACACATGTACAATCCTTATCACATAAATTTTTTGACCAGCGTTCAGCCGGATCCATTCTAGTAAGGATTATGAATGACATTAATTCCTTACAGGAGTTGTTTACAAGTGGGGTCATTAATCTTTTAACCGATTTTCTCCTTTTGTTCGCTACTATTTTTATCTTATTATCACTGAACGTAAAGCTCACCATTGCGATTATGATTATTTTGCCGATTATGTTTTTCATTTCAACCAGCTTGCGAAAAAAAATCCGGTTATTGTGGCAAGACGTTCGGCTTAAACAGTCAAAAATAAATTCTCACTTAAATGAAAGTATTCAAGGTATTCGAATTACACAATCCTATACGCAAGAAAAAGAAAATATCCAATTTTTTAAGGGGCTCAACCAAGAAAATTATCAGACATGGAAGCAAGCAGTCCAAAAAAATGCGATGTTTGGCCCGCTTATCGAGATGACGAATGCTGTGGGGACGGCTATTCTTATCTGGTATGGGGCGGTTCTTGTTGCACGCGGCGAGTGTACCATTGGGGAATTTGTTTCGTTTGCCTTTTATTTAGGCATGTTCTGGGAGCCGATTTCTCGTCTTGGGCAATTGTATAACCAGCTTCTAATTGGAATGGCTTCTTCTGAGCGTGTGTTTGAGTTTTTAGATGAACGACCTAGTGTGATAGAATCTCCGAATCCTATTAAACTTTCCTCGATTAAAGGCCATATTGATTTTGAAGAGGTGGAGTTTTCTTACGATGGAAAACGTAAAGCGTTAAATGGAGTTTCTCTTATGATTAAAGCAGGTGAGACGACAGCGCTTGTCGGGCATACGGGTTCAGGGAAAACAACCATTGCTAATTTGGTGAGCCGATTTTATGATGCTACAGGAGGTATTGTCAAAATTGATGGCTGTCCTATACAAGATTTATCGATTGCCAGCCTGCGCTCGCAAATTAGTGTGGTGCTGCAGGATACGTTTATCTTTTCGGGTACCATTATGGAAAACATTCGCTATGGGAATCCCAACGCCAGCGATGAGGAAGTGATCGCAGCGGCAAAAGCAGTAGGCGCTGATCATTTCATTACTCAAATTTCGAAAGGGTATCAAACAGAAGTGGAAGAACGAGGCAATGTCTTGTCGGTAGGGGAACGTCAGCTTCTATCCTTTGCAAGAGCACTCCTGGCTGACCCGAAAATTCTCATCCTTGATGAAGCAACAGCGAGCATTGATACAGAGACTGAGGTAAAAATTCAAAAGGCATTAAAAACATTATTAAAAGGTAGAACCGCCATAATGATTGCTCATAGGCTCTCAACCATCAGAGAAGCAGACAAAATTATTGTACTGGACCATGGACATATCCTTGAGCAAGGAAATCACAACACACTAATGGCAGAACAAGGAGTTTACTATGAACTAGTAAAAGCCCAATACAAAATGCTAGGCTAGGTGCCTGTGCGTTGCAATCCCAAAAGTAGACAAAATAAAATAGGATTTAGAGAAAGGAATCAGGGATAATCGCTCTGATTCCTTTCTTCTTCTCATCATTTCGAAGGGTTGAATTTGGTTATGATTCGAGAGGAAGGGGGGCGATTTCAAAAAAGTTTTGAGGAAATGAACAGTCCATTAAAAAAAAGTAAAACTTTCTGTTGCATAAGTAAATCGAAGGTGCTATTATAAGGAAGTTGCTTTTGACGGCAGTTTTATTAGTTAAAAGTGATGCGAAAAAAGTTAAATTATTATATTGACACAGTGAAAGAGATTCGATATAATGATAAATGTCGCTTCTGACACGATAGATTGTTCTTTGAAAACTAAACAAACAAAAACGTCAACAAACAATAAAAAAATCGTGTTTCTTCTATTAATATGAAGAACATGAGCCAACGTAACAAAATGAGCTAATCAACTTTCTTGGAGAGTTTGATCCTGGCTCAGGACGAACGCTGGCGGCGTGC